>NZ_JAXWCK010000027.1:0-163489 GCF_037349415.1 Anthropogastromicrobium sp. | reverse complement strand
AGAAATCTTCAGGGTTGGTTATACTGTTCAATTATCAAGGTTCTTTGTGATTTTTTCTTTGCCGTCTCATCGACAGCTCATCTAATATATCACAGTCGCCTGCATTTGTCAAGCACTTTTTCAACTTTTTTCAATTCATTGTTTTTAATGATTTCGAATTGTTTTTGTTATTGCTACAATTCTCATTATTGTTTTTGAATTGTTTTTGTTGTGTCTGTGTTGTTTTCAGCGACGTTGACTATAATACCACCCTTCCAAGGGTTTGTCAACAAGTTTTTTCTTTTTTTTGCAGCTTGAAAGCAGCAAAGAAATAATATCTTCGCTTTTATTCCCAAACACCAAAAAAGCGGGTATCGATTCTTTTTCTTCGATACCCGCTCTCAAACCTCGTTATCCATTGGACAATACCTCTTTCTTTGGCTGTCAACTTTTCAGGTTTAGGAATAAGATTTCTTTTTTGGTTTTTTCACTCTTTCTTATCCGCTTTGTTTTTACTATTTAGTTGTTTGTTGATTCATCCTGCAAGAACATCTTTTTCTTTTTTTGATTTTTATTTGTCTGCCTGCATTTCTTTGATAAGATAGACTATTCTGTGATACAAATACTTCTCATCATGTTTCCGAAATACAAATACCACGTTTTTCTATCGGCTTCCCTTCGATTCTTTTCTTTCTCTTTGGGGTTCCTCTTATTTGTTTTCTCTTCACAAATAAGAAATCTTTGATTGCTTTTGGCAGATTTGAAAATCCATTCCGTGCCGAATCTTTTTTCCTATGTT
Organism: Anthropogastromicrobium sp.; assembly: GCF_037349415.1. NCBI lineage: Bacteria > Bacillati > Bacillota > Clostridia > Lachnospirales > Lachnospiraceae > Anthropogastromicrobium > Anthropogastromicrobium sp. The sequence goes on along the minus strand of NZ_JAXWCK010000027.1, from coordinate 162,711 downwards.
TCAACTACTTTTTATAAAGTAATGAAACGAAGTTTAATTGTACTTTGGACCGTACCTCCTTTTCTGGGTTTCCCTCCCTATTTTTTTTGGATGTTTATTTCTTTGTTGTGACTTCATTATAGCCTACGCTCCCTATTTTGTCAAGTACTTTTTGAAAATATTTTTAAGTTTTTCTTTATCTTTTCTTAATTGTATAAATTGTATATAATTATTTAAGCAATTGTAAAATACTTTCTTTATTTTACTCGGTGTTCTCTTTTTGTTGACTGAATCTTTTCAAAAAAGAGCTTTGATGTTACAGTCAATACCATACCATCAAAGCTCTTTTCACCATTTTTATCTTCGATATTATTCCCAGTTTAAGAGAATATTTTTTAAATCTTCTACGCTCTTAGCAATCTTCGTAGCCCCTGCTTTTTCTAATTCCTCACGGCTTCCATATCCATACAGAACACCTACACTGTCAATTCCCATTGCCTGTGCTCCCTTTACGTCATAGCTGCGATCACCAACCATGACAGCCTCCGACAAATCCGAAATATTCATCTGTTCCAACGCATATGCTAAAACTTCTGCCTTATTAGTTCTTCCCTCATCCATCGTAGCTCCGGCCATTACCTTTATATAATCACGGATATGAAAATGACGCAGCACAATATCAGCAAATGCTTCTGGCTTTGAGGTTGCCATCGCAAGAAAATACCCTTTATCCTGAAGTTCTTTTAGCATTTCTTCAATGCCCGGATAAATTTCATTTTCGTAAATTCCAGTCGGCTGAAAATACTCACGAAAAGCAGCAACAGCTTCCCTTGCCTGCTCATCATTCATACCATACCTGTCACGATACGTATCTAAAAGCGGCGGTCCGATAAAAAATGTCAGATCATGGTAATCAGCTTCAATCCCAAAATGTGCTAGTCCCCTTGCCGCTGATTTGCAGATTCCTTCCATCGGATCTGTCAACGTACCGTCTAAATCAAATAAAATGTACTTTTTCATACTCTTCGAAAGCACAGTTGTATTACTATGCCTTTTCTCCTTCCTCTCACAACAATTCTTTTATAACAGCCATCAAACCTTAAAGCGATAGCCTACACCCCAAATCGTTTCAATATACTGAGGCTTGGAGGTATCATATTCAATCTTTTCGCGAATCTTCTTAATATGAACAGTTACAGTTGCAATATCACCGATTGATGCCATATCCCAGATTTCACGAAACAGCTCATCTTTTGTGAAAACATGATTCGGATTTTCAGCAAGAAACGTCAACAGATCAAATTCCTTTGTTGTAAATGCCTTTTCCTCACCATTTACCCACACACGGCGCGCTGTTTTGTCAATCTTGATTCCTCTAATCTCCACAATATCATTTTGCTGTGCATTGCTGCCAACTAATCTCTTATAACGTGCCATATGTGCCTTTACTCTTGCAACAAGCTCACTTGGGCTAAATGGCTTTGTCATATAGTCATCGGCACCAAGACCAAGACCTCTTATCTTATCAATATCATCCTTCTTTGCTGAAACCATTATAATAGGTGTATTCTTGTGCTCACGAATCTTCTTGCAGATATCAAATCCATCAATTCCTGGAAGCATCAGATCTAAAATGATCAGATTAAAATCTTCTTTGAGTGCACGTTCAAGTCCACTAGTACCAGATGTTTCAATCTCAACCTCAAATCCAGAAAGCTCAAGATAATCTCTTTCTAACTCTGCAATGCTAATTTCATCTTCTATTATTAATATACTTGCCATGTCATTCCTTCCTTTCTTTTCCGCGCATCTGCATTATATGCGTTGAATTTTTTGACGAATTATCCTGTGTAAATACAACCTTTCCTGTACCGCTTTCTTTCGTCAATTTTTGCTCTTTTGTTTTGGCTTCTTTTACTTTTGTTTTTTCATCTGTATCGTCTGCCTCTGCTGACTCTACATTTTGTACATTTTCCTGATATTTTCTTAAAACAAAGTACACAACTGTTCCAGTACCTTCTTTACTTGAAGCCCAAACTTTTCCGCCATGATCTTCTAGTATCTTGCGCACAATAGAAAGGCCGATACCACTTCCTCCCTTTGCCGAATTACGCGATGAATCAGTGCGGTAAAAACGATCAAATATATATGGAATATCTTTTGTCGCAATTCCTTTTCCATTATCCTCAATCTCAACTTGAATAAAGTCACCGACATCTTTTATTCGCATATTGATAAAGCACTGTGACTTGTCAAAGTATTTGCATGAATTACTTATGATGTTATTGACCACTCTTCGAATCTGCTCTGGATCAGCAATAACCATTACTTGTTCATCTACATAATTGGCATACTGGAATACAATATTTTTTGCACCAAGATCAAGTCCAACTTCTTCGGCACAATCTCCAAAATAATCGCTGACATTGATTTTTCTAAAATTGTATGGAATGCGATTAGTATCAATCTTTGAGTAAAATGTCAGTTCATCAATAAGGCGCTGCATATCGTTTGCCTTGTTGTAGACAGTTTTAAGATAACGTTCCATCTTTTCTGGTGTATCAGCAACACCATCCATGATTCCTTCCACATATCCCTTGATAGATGTGATAGGTGTTTTCAAATCATGCGAGATATTACTAATCAGCTCACGATTTTCGTTGTCAAAACGTATCTTCTCCTCTGCACTTTCCTTAAGGCGCTGTCTCATCTTCTCAAAATCTGTACAAAGCTGCCCCATCTCATCATTTGATGCAGCAGTCACCAAAAAATCAAGATTTCCTGACTTAATTTTCTCAGTGGCCAGGCGAAGCTCCTTAATAGGCTGTACAACTGAGCGGTAAATCCATGTTGTGAAAATACATGCCGTCAAAAATAGGATAAAAATCATTGCCAGCACAAACTGAACAACAAGCTGCTTTAACTCTGGAAGCCACTGATTAACCTTTACAAGTGTATATACCTGTGCACGGCTTCCATCTGCAAATTTGCTGTCAGCTGCCTTTCCAAGTATAGTATTCTCCTTACTCAGATATACAGTACTAGTATCATCGGCTGCATCTATTATTTCCTGTGACTCTCTTTCGATTGCCTCAATCTCTTCCTGCTTGAGAGGCTTATAGCTGTAGTAAATGTCCTCATCCTTAAGAACAACTACATTAATAAATTCTCCTGCCTCCTTCTCACAGTACTTTTCCAGCATCTTTTTGTCTTCCAGCAACTGACTGTCTTCTTCTATTTCATCCTGCAATTTCAGCTGTACATTATTCATCAGCTGACTAAATAATTTATTATTATTAGGAAAAAAATCCGTAAGCTCTGCTGACACGCCATAGCTGTTCTGAATGATTACAAACTGATAGCGTACTAACACAACGCTAAATACACAAAATAAAAACAACGGTATTGCCATAATCATTAAAAATGATATGATCAGCTTATTTTTCAGCTTCATGGCACTCTCCTTTCTTTTGTTTTACCAGCTTGTCTGCTCAAAATTTATGAGCTTTCTCGATAACTGGATGCCATAAGCTTATTATATCAGATTCTTCCTAATGCGTATCTAAAAAATGAGCGAATGATTCTAAAAAAAATATAAAATGCGGCAGTTTACGCACCATGATACGAAAGCCCTTCGGTGCAATGGTTTCGGGCTTTGCGTGAACTGTAACTATGATGCTTCATCCCGCCCTGAGCTGAGTGCAAATCCGTAGACTTGCTGTACTCCCGCCGCGAGAAGTGCTTTAGCACATGATTCCATGGTACTTCCTGTTGTATAAATATCATCGACAAGTATCACGCGTTTGTATGCCTGTGCCCGTTTTTTATCTGCTGTAAATGCATCTTCAAGATTTTTCTGACGCGTCGCACTGTCGAGATCTTTTTGCGGATGTGTCTTTTTGACACGAATTAGAACTTTTGTGTCAATTGGAAGTGACCAATCTTCTCCTATTCGCCTGGCAATCTCCTCCGCCTGATTAAAACCACGCTTTTTTTGTCTTGATGGATGAAGCGGAATAGGAATTAAGCAGTCACACTGCCATCGCATAATAGTATCTCGATACTCATGAGCTGCCTCGCTGCAAGGGTAGTCAAGAAGCTGTCTTTCATTATGATACTTTACATGAAAGATCATTTTGTGAACCCATTCCTGCCTGTAATCATATCCAGTCAGGCTGCGGACAATGCAACGTTTCATTCTCATACAATCCTCACAATATTCCTTTTCTTCATTAAGCAGCAGACGACCACATTTTAAACAGCCCTTATCTGCTACCAAACGAAAATTTTTTCTGCAGGTATCACAAATCATTTCTCCCCATGGGCTTACAATGTCTCTGCACACAGGACAGCGCCTTGGGAAAAACAACTCATCAAGCCAGCTCATATACCTCCTTTATCCGATCCTTTAATCCGCTGTAACGTTTTTGCTCCTGTTCATTTGCAATCATCTCCTGAAAAGTGTGCACACTTCCCACAATGCAAACGCAGCTTTTCGCTCTTGTAACTCCCGTATAAAGCAGATTTCTGTTCATTAACATCCTTGGTCCTCCAAGAAGCGGCAAAATCACGGCCGGGTACTCACTTCCCTGTGATTTATGAATTGTAACGGCATAAGCTAGTTCCAATTCCTCTGCCTGCTTAAACTCATATTCAACACGGCGTCCTTCCTCAAACTCAACTGTAATCCTTTCAGTATAGGAATTTATTTCCCTCACAATTCCCATATCTCCATTGAATACGCCGACACCCTCATCAAGCGGCATACGATAACTATTTAACACCTTCCACTCCATCTGGTAATTGTTTTTGATCTGCATGACTTTATCACCCTCACGCAAAATAAAACTGCCAACAGTAAGTTCCTGCTTAGAAGGATCCGGCGGATTCAGTGCTTCCTGCAAAGCAGCATTTAGCTGTTCCACACCAAGAAGACCTTTTCTCATCGGTGTTAATACCTGAATGTCACGTGTGCTGCTGTTTACATAGTTAGGAAGCTTATCCTTTAAAAGCGTGATTGTCGCGCCGATGATATTTCCTGGATTATCGCGCTTAATAAAAAGAAAATCGCGGCTTCCGGGTCTTGGCTCCACCATCTCTCCAGCATTAATTCGGTGCGCATTCATGATGATATCACTCTCTGCTGCCTGTCTAAAAATTTTCTCAAGGCGTACAACTGGAAACGCATCTGAATAGATCATATCGCGCAGTACATTTCCAGGGCCTACGCTTGGAAGCTGATTCACATCACCTACAAGAATCAGACGCATTCCAGGAACTAGTGCACGAAGAAGTGATTTCATTAAAAAGATATCAACCATTGATACCTCATCAATAATCACAACATCTGTCTCAAGTGGATTATCTTCATTTCGTCCAAATGATGTTGCACCCTCGCCCACCATTCCAGAAAGCTCCAGAAGACGATGCACAGTTTTTGCTTCACATCCTGTTGCCTCCTTCATGCGCTTTGCCGCGCGTCCAGTAGGTGCAGCCAATAAAATATCAAGACCTTCCTTCTCAAAATAGCGAATTATTGTTCGTATCGTTGTTGTCTTTCCTGTTCCAGGTCCTCCGGTAATGATTGTCAGACCATTATTGACTGCTTCCGATACGGCAAGGCGCTGACGCTCATCAAGTGCAATATCCTGCTCTGTTTCAATTGCCTTGATTTTTGCCGCAATCTCATCAGATGTAATCGTATCCTTTATATTCAAATCCTTAAGCATCTGTGCAATCGTCAGCTCTGTATAGTAGCTTACAGAGGAATACACCATCTGAATGTCTTCTTTTGTCTTAACGACAATTCTCTTATCCATGATCAGATCCATGATGCGGTCATTCATAGAATCAATCTCCACACCAAGCAGCCGTCTAGCCTCCTGCATCAGCTGATCCATCGGAAGACATGTGTGTCCCTGTCCTGTTGCCTGTTCAAGCACATACAAGATTCCACTCCTGATACGAAAATCAGAATCTGGCAAAATTCCAGCTTTCGATGCTATCTCATCAGCAATACGAAATCCTACACCGTCAATGTCATCTGCAAGCTTATAAGGATTTTCACGAATCACCTGATATAAACGTCCCTGGTAAAAGCTATATATTTTCATGCCAAGGTTCTGAGTGATGCCATATTGCTGCAAAAACAACATCGCCTGGCGAAGATCCCTCTTTCCTGCAACGGCACCTGAAATTTCTAGCGCCTTTCTCATGCTGATTCCCTTCACCTCTGCCAAACGCTCCGGTTCCTCTTCCATAATGCGAAATGTATCATCACCAAACTTTTTAACAATTCTTGTCGCTAACGCCTCTCCAATTCCCTTTATTGCACCGGAACTTAAATATTTTAATGTCGAAGCTGCGTCACTCGGCGCGGTAAATTCATACTCCTGAACACGAAGCTGTTTTCCATAAATCGGATGGACATTCATCTCCCCGCGCGCAGTTAAATATTCTCCCTCGGACACATCAGGAAAAACGCCAACAAGAAACTCCTCCTTGTTTCCCTCCTTCATACAAAGTACCGAGTAACCGTTTTCTTCATTGCGAAAGACAATCCGGTCTATATATCCCTGTAACTCTACCATTTTCTCACCCTTACATAGTTTTCCTGCATGAACAAAACGAACCGGCAAAGATGTTGCTTTTCGCCCTCTTTTGCCGGTCTGTCTCACTATATTACCTACTAACTTATTAATCTCTTATCGAGTTCATAACTTCAATATATTTTCCAGTTCCAACTGCCACACAAGTAGTTGGCTCTTCAGCTGTCATCGTCGTGATTCCAAGACGTTCCTCAAGAAGCTGCTCAAGTCCTGTCAGCAACGCACCGCCGCCCGTAAGTACAATACCACGGTCGGAAATATCAGCTGCTAACTCCGGAGGTGTCTTTTCAAGTACCATATGTACAGCCTCTACGATCTGATTTGCTGACTCAGAAAGTGCCTCAAGAGTCTCCTCTGATGTAATCGTAACTGTCTTTGGAAGACCAGTTACAAGATTGCGGCCTCTTACATCAATTGCAAGCTCTTCCTGGCGCGGATAACAGGTACCAATCTTAATCTTGATTTCCTCACCTGTGCGCTCGCCAATTAAAAGATTATGCTTCTTTCTCATGTAGCGTACAATTGCCTCATTGAAATCATCACCAGCTACCTTGATAGATTCACTGACAACAGTTCCTGCGAGTGAAATTACAGCTACATCTGTAGTTCCGCCTCCAATATCAACGATCATGTTTCCGCAAGGCTTTGTGATATCGATTCCTGCACCTATTGCTGCTGCAAGCGGCTCCTCAACAAGATAAACCTCTCTTGCACCTGCATTAAATGTTGCATCCTCTACAGCTTTTCTCTCTACTTCCGTAATCTGGCTTGGTACGCAGACACAGATGCGCGGTTTTCTAAATGTTCTCTTTCCGATTGCCTTTTGAATAAAGTATCGGATCATCTTTTCTGTAATCGTATAGTCAGCAATTACGCCCTGCTTAAGCGGACGGATTGCAACGATATTTCCAGGGGTGCGTCCAATCATCATACGTGCCTCTTCACCAATCGCTTTTATCTCGTTGGTATTGCGGTCATATGCTACAACGGAGGGCTCCTTTAAGACGACGCCCTTCCCCTTTATATATACCAGAATACTGGCAGTTCCCAAATCAATTCCTATATCAGTTGACACGCCAAATGCCATGGTTAAAACTCCTTTCCCAAGACAAATATCCCCCGGATAAATGCCTACACAAGTATCATTATATACAATATCTTGAAAAAGGGAAAGTATTTTTTTCGATTTTCGCAAAAAATACTTCTTACGAATTTATTAAGGCCAGTTTGGTTCTTCTTTCGTTTCATAATTCCTTAATTTTTTTTCTTCTTTATTCAGATTTCGTACAAACTTCTGTCACATTTTTGAGATACATTATAACTGTACTTAAAAAGTACTTCAAGTCGATTCCCCATCACTTGAAAGCTTTTTCATACTCATACCCGGTGCTGCAAGGCACCGGGCCCCCCTCAAAAGACAAGAGACTTGTGATTGTCCCTATACAGGGTCCGGCATTTCAATGATTTGCCGGGCCTTTTCTAATGCTGTCTTTCAAATATGTACACATATTAAGCTTCTTTGCCGCTGCATGCATCAAGCACCATACGTGCACTTCTTACCTTCTTATCATCTGTCTGCCAGATCATATACTCACTCATTCCCGGAAGACCCATGCTTACTCTTGTATTTCGATACTTCATTGCACTCTCAAGCTCCATCTTTGCTGAAAGATGGAAATGTCTGATTCCCTTTTCATATAATGGCTTTATTACAGCATCTGACACACCTGCTCCTGCCAAAATATGGATTCTTCCATCTGCCTTTGCTGCAAGTGCTTCAAGACAATTTGCTCCTGCCATGGCTGATGGCTCTTGTCCGGACGTTAACAATGTGTCCACACCAAGATGAATCAGTGCCTCAAGTGCCTCAAATGGATCTCTGCACATATCAAATGCACGATGACATGTCACCTTACATTTTCCAGCTGCCTTCATACATTCTTCCATAAACTCCATATCAAAACTTCCATCTGGCAGCAGTGCACCGATAACAACGCCCTGAGCGCCTTCCTCGCGAAACGCCTGAATTTGTTCCAGAATCAGTTCCTTTTCATATTTGCTGTAGCAAAAATCACCAAATCTTGGACGAATTAAAATGCGCGCCGGAATCCCAGCCTCATTTTGAATGATACGATACATCTTCGTATCTGGTGTCGTTCCTCCAATGATCAGATTGCTGCACAGCTCAATACGATCTGCGCCTCCCTTTTTGGCTGCAATTGCAGACTCTACGCTGTCTGTACATACCTCGAGAACTGTTTTTTCTTTTTCCATTGTATTCCCTCTCTTTCTATTATTTAGAATGATTTCCCATTTTTCAATTATAGCATTTCTATTCTCATTTGCCTATGCATACATTGTAAAAACAAATATTTTTTTGAGGTTTTTATGAGAGATTACATAGAGGAACGCGCCATTCATATTGCACAGTACATTGTTGACAATGGCGCTACGGTTCGCCAGACAGCCAGACAGTTTGGCGTCAGCAAATCAACAGTTCACAAGGATGTCACACAGCGTCTAATACAAATAAATCCGCGCCTGGCTTTCCAGACACGGATTATTCTCGATATCAATAAATCTGAGCGTCATATACGCGGTGGAATGGCGACACGTGAAAAATATCGCCACCACACCGAGAATGTCACTTTTTCTTCGAATATTCACGCTCCATACGGTAATACTGAATATTCTGATACTCATTCAAAAGATTCTGAATCTCCTCAGGTGCATCGTCGTACTCCACCAGATCACCGTTATCATTTCGATAGCCAACTGCATTCATCATTGGAATTTGACCCTGCCACAGATTTTTACGGAATGTCTGATATTCATCAAGCTGTAATCCAGCAGTCTCAAACAGCAGAATATTCAGGTAATTCAAGCTGATCTCTACATTTGTCTGCTCTTGAATATCATAATTTGCCCAGATGAAGAATGGCGTCTTCTGACGCTGCTGCTGTTGTTCGTATGTCTGATTGTCAAAATCAAGGCCATACTCTTTGTAAATTGGACGAACCACATAATCATTTGGCTGATGATCGCCCCAGAACACAACAATAGTCTTTCTATCTGACTGAGATAATTCACTTAAAAGTGATGCAACATCCTGATCTGTTTCGTACATCAAAGACAAATATTTGTTCAGATATTTATTTGAATATGTATTCTTAAACTTAGCAACAATCTGCGGATCAAAGTTATCAAAATCACCGCCATAGTTGCTGTGATTCTGCATAGTAACATTAAACATAAAGAATGGTCCTTCTGTGTTGTTGCGCCACTCTAAAATACTCTTAAAATCAGCTTCATCAGAAACATAGTTGCGAAGCTTGTCCTCAAATGGAAAGCTTCCCTGGAAATAACGATAGTCAAAGCCCATAAGATCATAGATGAACTCACGATTCCATCCCTTTGCGCGGTATGGATGTGTACCATATGTCGTATAACCATACTCCTCTAACTGAGGAACAATTGTGCTGATACCATCACGTATATACTGTAAATATGGAACTGATCCATTTGGGAAAAATGCCATGGAATTTCCAGTTAAAAATTCAAACTCAGAGTTTGCTGTATTTCCTCCAAGAACAGAAACATCAGCATAACCACTGATTGTATTGGCTACTTCACCTCTTAAGATGCTATGGACAAACGGCATATAATCTTTGTTTGTCTCAAACTCACCAAGCACTGCCGGATCTGAAAATGTCTCATCCATGATGGCAATGATATCTGGCAGTTCTTCTGGTGTCTCCACTTTTTCCACTTCCTGTTCATTTAGCAGAGATAATGCATACTCATCTGAGTAATTTTTTGGCTCTTCAATCTGAAGAAAATGGATGTCCAAAATGAATGACACAAAAAAGCCATCCTTACTGTGCATATACTTTGCATTAAACAAAGTATCATTTAATCCTGTATTTCTCTCTAAATTATCCTGCCATAAATATGAAATATAAAAATAAGCCGGAATACACATAGCCACAGTAAGAATCGGACGCAGGATTTTTTTATTCAGACGAATATTGGTTCTCACACCGACAATTAACATTAAAATAAACATTGCAATGTGCTCTGCAAGCGCCCAATCTACTGAAAAGACGTAGTTGTCTGCCACACTCATTGCTGTTTCAAAGGAATATATATCCCATGGAACAATAGGATTTGAACGAAACATAACAACAAAATAGTTGCCAACACCAATAATGGCAATTGCTGACACACAGATGGCCATTGAAATGCTAGTTCGCCCAGCTATGAAGAACACAAATAAAAATAACCAATAGTAAAATGCAATATTAAGCCGCTTTGCCAGCTCAATCATGGTACTCATCTGATGAGTCAGTGTCTCAAATGTGTAAAAACAGCCTAACGGGATGACAAGTGCAAATAGAATGCGGATCACTGGATGCACTGGCATATCAATCATATATATGGCGAGAGTGAGCACACAAATACCTGCAAGAATCGCACAATCTTTTGCAGAAAATTCACTGTAATACCAAGCCATGCCAATCAGAACGCCAAAACAAAGCAACAATATTGCCGCCTTGATCAGACGTGGTTTTGTCTTGCCGATATGTACCTCCTGCCGCCATGAAACGGCCTTTTCCTTAAAACTCATTCCTTTCTTTCTCCTTCCGCCTGAGTCTTCACAGGCAATCAATAAAAATCATTGATTACTTTAGCACAAATAGAGATGAATGTAAAGTGAACAATAGTCACAAAAGCTCATTCGGTGCTATGTTACGAAAGAGCATCGGGGACAGGTTACCGCGCCCATTCGCAAAACGCGCTTCGCGCTTACTCGCTACTTCGCACAATGGTTTCACCACTGTTCACGGGACGCCCATTCACAAAACCGCACGTTCCGTGCGTCGCCGCTAATCGCAAACTAAGTTTGCTCGCAGCTTTGTTTTGTTCATTAACGGGCGTCCACTTCGTCCTGCTGATCTGTCAAATTTTCATGCAAGCATGAAATTTGTCCAGATCTAGCATGACGCGTGAACTTTTACATAAAAAAATACCCTGGCTTTCGCCAGGGTACTAAAAAAGGGGGAGGGCTGCCGGTAACTCACCCGGCTTGATGTTTTGTCTGCCTGTGGATTTCTCTAATTCACAGCCAATGCACTTACTCATAATGCATCTATGGCCGACTGTTTCAAAAGCTTTCATCTAAGCTTTGTCTATATAATACATGTTATTTGTGTCCAAATTTTGACCATCGTCTTAAAGAAATCTTACGAATTCTTACCAAACCATTATCAAAAATAAATATTTTATTAACTATTCAAAGCCATGCGAAATTGCAGGGAAAAGTACGAATCATGCTCGCATGAATGAGTACTTTTTCATACAATTTCATATGGCGAGAAGCCATAACGAGATGAAGCGCAGCGGAATCGAGGTACGGCTCTGAATAGTTATCAGAGCATTTTTTAACCGATCAATGCTGCATATTCATCAATCAGATTTGCAAATGTCTGAAGGCTGCTTCTCCAGAAATCTGGCTTTGTCAAATCTATTCCTGCCATTTTTGCTGTGTCCTCTACAGAGCATGTCGCAGTTGCTTTTAGCAGTGCATTATATTTCGGAACAAAGCTCTCTCCCTCATTTAAAAACTGTGTGTACAGACCCATTGCAAATAAACCGCCAAATGCATATGGGAAGTTGTAGTAGCTTAATCCTGATGAATAGTAGTGACCCTTGCAAGTCCACATATATGGATGAAGCTTTGTCTGATCAAGACCATCTCCATATGCTTGCTTCTGAGCATCAAGCATAATCTCCTTTAAGTCATTTGTCATCAAAAACTGCGCTTCACATTTATGGAATACTGCATCCTCAAATAAAAATCTGGAATAAATGTCACAGATAATCTGAGTTGTTCCGGACAGCAAATTTTCCAGAATAGCAAGCTTTTCCTGTGGATCATTTGACTTTTTATATGCACTCAGCATAAAGTGTGTCTCATTAAAAGTAGAAGCTGTCTCTGCAACTGGCATAGAGTAATCCTGATTTAAGATACGGTTCTCAAATATCTGCTTATTGTGGAAAGCATGGCCAAGCTCATGTGCAAGTGTTACAACAGAATCAAATGAACCATTGAAATTAGTCAAAATACGGCTCTGCTTTTCGGTCGTCACATTAGCGCAGAATGCACCGCCTACCTTTCCCTCATGAGGATAAAAATCGATCCAGCTCTCTGCGAAAGCGCGTGCCATCATATCAGACAATTCTTTTGAAAAATGACTGAAGTTTTCTACAAGCGTATCTCTTGCAGTTTCTGCAGTATAATTGGAATCCATCTTTCCAACAGGTGCAAACATCTCATACCACGGCAATCCGCCTTCGTATCCTAAATATTTTGCCTTTGCCTTTAAATATTCCCAGAACTTTGGCAGATACTCGCGCATTGCAGTGAACATTGCATCAAGAGTTTCCTTTTTCATACGGCACTGTTCAAGTGTCATGGCAAGAGGACTCTCATATCCCTTCTTTTCGCTTAACATGGATACCTGTCCCTTGATATTATTAAGTGCAAATGCAATAGAGTCCGCAATTTTATCATAGCTTGCAAGCTCAGCCTCATATGCCTTCTTTCTTACTTCCTTATCCTCACTTGTTGCCAGATTTCTGACTGCCGAAAGGGTAATAACCTCTCCCTCATAATCTACCTTTAATGTGGATGTTAAATAGTCAAACAGCTTGCCCCATGCACTGCCGCCTGTGATATCCATATGTGCAATCAGATCTTCCATATCATCTGATAACATATGAGCTGCGTCTTTCTTTATCTCTGTCAGATAATAATTATACTCTGTAAGCAAACTGCTCTGTGCAATCACCTGATCAAGATTTTCAATTGAAGCTACATACTTGCAAAATGCAACGTTTGCTGCTGTCTGATTTGCTGCGATACGGTCATAACGTGCCCCCATATCATTTGTTTTACTATCTGACGTATTAACAGATGCCTTCAATGAAATAAACTCACCAAGACGACTTCCTAATGCTGCCATTTCTTCTTTTACCATAAGACATGTTTCCAGTCCCTTTACTGGGTCGAGTTTTTTGGCTGCTTCGATTTTTTCCTTCATTCCAGCAACCTCACTCTCAAATTTTTTCATGTCTTCGTCAAACTTCGGATCCTCATATCCGTGATACAGTACGTCCAATGACCATTCCTGATTCATTTTTCCCTTTTCCTTTCCGCACAAAGCCCTCTCTGCAGATAAGCTGCAATCTGTTCTTCGTCCCATTTTTCAAGAGAACGAATACCAGCACGCCCTTCTATGTGGTGCTTTAATTCATGACGCAGCACACGCGCAATCTCACGGCGCATTCCTTCATCGTCAAGATAGCCGAATAAACGCATCATACTTCCATAATAAATTACGATCTGTTTTCCCATCTGGTAGCTGTGCAGATATTGGCCTGCAATGTACAAATCATTGTTCTGCGCATAGGGGCTTAGCTTTGTCTCTTCTGAGATGATTACACCGCCGTTAAGTCCCTCATAGAACTTTTCCGGTATCTTTTCTGCCTCTTCCTGCAGGATTTCCTGAAATCTGTCATACTCCATGGCAGTCTTTCCTTTCTGTACTCTGTGCTTTACATCATTACAGATTTATCTTACCGCAGATGCGGAAATTAAGCAAGGGGTATATGCTGCCGGAAGGTTATTGGAAATGGCGTTACAGTTCATGCGTCATGCAACGAAAGCCTTCACCTTCAGGCTTTGCTGCAAATATTTGGCTTATCTATGAATATCTTGGCACCTGCTATGCTACAATTTTAGCTACAAAAATATATCACTTAATCGCTGGAACGAGTATGTCCACAACTGGCTGTTCCTGCTCTGCGCTTTTATCACTAACATCAGAGAACATTGATGCCATTGAAAATGTCACTTTCCAATATGGTGAAAATGTTCCTTCCCTCTCATCTCCATATTCATATACGGTGTTAGTTCCACTGTCAGAATCTAAACTATATACCACTTCGCTGGAAAGAACTTGCATCGTCTCTACGTCTTCAAAATCTTTCTTAAATTTAATTTTTGCCTTTTTTAAGGCCTCCTCCTCAGAAATAATAGTACACTGCGTTTCTCCAATATATTCTGGAGAATATTGGATTAACATATCAATAAGTCCATATCTCGGACTATAAATGGCATAATTGCAACTAGCATACTCCGATACTTGAACCGGTTGGTTATTCCAAGACAAATCTCTGTATACAATCAGATAGGCATCATCTCCTTCTCTCCATTCGCCGCCTGTTTGATTAACTGGATCATATCCTGGTGCAAAACACCATTCCTTATATCGCGGATCATTTACAATTTCCTGAATGTGCTCATATGTTATTGTATATACATCAACAGATGCAAACTCATATCCATACTGCTCCATAATTGCATTGCAGTAATCTGCTGCTTCCGCTCGACTGCAGCCTTCCAGATCAATCTTTTCCAAATTTTTGCTTAATGAATAATCGCCATATTGGTAGCTTGCATAGCGATATATATTTTTAAGTTCCTGTGGTAACTCCTCTTTTGAATAAATTGCAGGACCTGAATATGAAAATTCCATATTGTTCTGTATGATCACAATTTTATCCCCATAATAAGATAAATATGCCACTTTTCCCGGATAACAATAAAGTTCACCTTGATTATATGCCGGATACATTGCCTGATAGTCCTCATAATACTGTTGGACCTTTTGATATGGCTCCAAACAGCCATATTCTTCTAACCAGTTCCAAAGCTCATCTGTTACCTCTTCATGTGCTGGATAACGCACCTGATACTGTGGCATCAAAGTATCATCCTGTCCTTTTTCAAATTTTATAGAATAGACAGAATCTGGCGTTATACCATATTCAGAAATGTCAACATTTTCTGTCTGCAACGTTTTATAATTCTCCGCCTCTACAATAAATGTATTCATTTGCATTTACTCCTTTCTCATTGACCACTTGCCTTAAACCTTAAAAATCGCTTCTAAAATTTACCAGATCAACAAAGGGTACCGTTCCGAATGGATTTCTCGCAAATATTAACTCTTCTGCTTATATCCAATAATTCCCGCCATAACAAATGCCAATATTATAATCACATCACCTGCTACAATAGGCATAAGATTCTGATATTGCTCTCTCTTAAAAACATGAATCACTAGTAAAACAATCGCCAGTCCACTCGCTATCCAGTAGATTCCATAATGTTCACTGAATTTATGATTCTTCCACCCATACCACAAAAATGCTAATAGTGCAATTATTAAAATCGCCAAGATAAATACTGATAACATATTTTTAACCTCCTCTTATTTTTACACAACACTTGTTACTTTTAATATATCAGACTTTTTTTAATTTGCAAGGATATTAACTTTACATTTTTCTTACAGAAGTGATGGATTTTTCGCTTGTTTTGTTGTACTATTAAGGAAAAGATAAATGAAAAGGATTTTAATTATTATGCTTCGATCTGTTTCTATGGATGAAATTTCGGACGGTAAGCTTTACTCGTCCTCTGATATGGTGCGTGCTGACAGTCTTGGCTGCGATGGCTGCCATGAATGCTGCTGTCATATGGGCAATTCGATCTTATTAGACCCATTTGATGTTTACCAGATGTCTCAGGGACTGCATGTTCCTGCGGCTGCTCTTTTTAATGGTCAGCTGCAATTGACTCCTGTTGATGGAATTGTTTTACCTGCAATTGCCATGACTTCTGATAAGGATCAGTGTTCTTTTTTAAATAAAGCTGGGCGCTGCTCTATTCATATGTTTCGCCCTGGCTTTTGCCGCCTGTTTCCTCTAGGACGCGTCTATGACGGCACTGGATTTTCCTACTTTTTACAGACAGGACAATGTAAAAAAGAACGCTTAGCTAAAGTAAAGGTACGCCAATGGATTAATATTCCAGAGTTAAAGCGCTATGAGCAATTTGTATGTTACTGGCACTACTTTTTAAAGGATCTTGCCAAGACATCACAAGGATTATCTCCTGAACTAATTAAAACGCTTCATTCCTATATTTTAAAAGTCTTTTACCTGACACCATATCAGGATGGATCTGATTTTTATGATCAATTCTATATGCGCCTAAATGATGCAAAAAAATTATTTTTATAAGGAAAAAGTCTCCTGTCACAATCGACAGAAGACTTTTTCTTATGCTGTATACTGTTTTTCTCCCTCTTCTAGTACCTTAATCTGACCATCTTTTACTTCCACCTTTGTTACGGAACAGTTTTTCTTAAGACCACTCTTCCAAAAATCACAAATTGGCTGTTTGTTCACCCACAGCATCATTGACTGCAAAGCTGCACCATGTGTTGCAATTAAAATAGATTTGTCCTGAAGCTCTTCTCTTGTTGTGATATCTTCAAGGAAGTTCCATGTACGCGCGCAGAGCATTTTCGCATCCTCACCGTTTTCTGGTGCCTTATACTGCTCTGGATGTGCAAAGAACTCAGCAAAGCATCCAACCGGCTGCCCATTTTCATCTCTTCCTTTCATGCCTTCACAAATACCAAAACAAATTTCTTCGATTCTTTTATCCTCAATAATCGGAATATCTCTTCCTGCCAATACAAGCTCTGCCGTTTCCTTTGCACGCTTTAATGGGCTTGAAAAGGCAAGGTCAATATGGGTATTTGCTAGTGTTTTTCCAGCCTCAATTGCAGATTCGCGTCCATTTTCATTAAGTGGAATATCGGACTGTCCCTGCATTCTCATGTCTTTATTCCAGTCTGTCTGTCCATGTCTGATAAAATATAAAAGCATTGTTTATCCTCTCATTTTCGTAAAATTTCCGTAACTATTCAGAACCCCATTCGCAAAATCGCATCTTCGATGCTTCTATTTTGCTCATGTGGTTACCTCGCCATATAAAATTGCTATTCTGTCTGAATGCAAGCATTCACAGAAAGCAATTTTGCATGGCTCTGAATAGTTACAAATTTCCAATGAATACATTATCACAAAAGGAAGGTTCCTACAAGATAAATACCAAGTTTTGCCACGCCACTTAAAACCATGACAAGCACTGGGTTCATCTTGCGAAACTGAATCAGATACACAGCAGCAATAAATATAATTACCATATCAATCTGTGTCTTCTGAATCAAAATTATACCTTCTGGCCAAAACGCCGTAACTAGAATAGAAACACCTGCTGAAGCTATAAGTGCAACAACTGCCGGACGAAGCATTCCTAGTATTCCCTGTAACAGATCCATTTTTCTGTAACGAAGATAAAGCTTTGCAAGAAGCGTAACTAAAATACATGAAGGAAGGATGCATCCCGCTGTCGCAACAGCCGCTCCGCCAAGACCTGCAACCTTTAATCCTACAAATGTTGCACTGTTTACCGCAATCGGACCAGGTGTCATCTGTGAAATCGTGATCAAATTAGTAAATTCTGCCATGCTAAGCCATTTGTGACTGTCAACCACCTGACTTTGAATAAGTGGCATCGCAGCATATCCGCCTCCGAATGAAAAGGCGCCGATCTGAAGAAAACTTAAAAATAACTGTAAGTAAATCATTTCTGCACCTTCTTTCTCTGTGCTAGTGTAAGAACTGCACCTAAAGCACCGCAGGCTAAAATAATCAATACTACATTGACATTAAATACATAACCTGCTACAAATGCTGCAATCATAATACACATAGATAATATACTTTTTGAGCGGACAATTCCGCTCCCCATATCAAATACAACACATGCAATTACTGCACCAACGCCTGCCTGCATTCCTGTCAGCACCTGCTGCACATATACATTTGAAGCAAACAGCTCATAGAAAAATGAAATAACAGAGATGATTACAAATGGCGGAATAATTGTTCCTGCAATCGCCGCTATAACTCCAATAATACCTTCCAGCTTATAACCGACTACAATTGCACCATTTACAGCAATCGCGCCAGGTGTGGACTGCGCAATTGCAACAAGATCGAGCATCTCTTCCTCGTCAATCCATCCAAGTTCATCCACAAATTTCTTTTTCATTAATGACACGATGACATAACCACCACCAAATGTAAAGGCACTCAGATATAGAGTAGACCAAAACAGTTTGAGCAGACGCATCTTTTTTGATGCTGTCTGCTCCAGATTTTTTTCCAATTTTTCGCTCATGACTTCTCCCATTGTCCGCCTGCTGCCAAACGATTTTTGACTGCTTCCATACGCTGATCTAGTGTATTGATCATCTGTGCACATTCAAACAATTCTTTTTGAAGAGAATCCTTTTCAAATTCCGGAATCTCCTTTTTGTAGCGCAGCTTGTGCTCAAGGCTTGCCCAAAAATCCATTGCTATAGTACGCAGCTGTACCTCAACCTTCATCAAACACTTTTCATTCTGAAGAAAAATTGGAACACGTACAATCAAATGAAGACTGCGGTATCCGCTTGGCTTTGGATTTTTAATATAATCCTTTGTCTCAAGCAGCTCAATGTCATCCTGATCAAGCAAACATTTTGCCAGTGTATATATATCTTCCTGAAATGAGCATATTACTCTCACGCCGGCAATATCATCAAGATTTTCCTCCATTGACTTTGCACTAAAGGATTTTCCTTTTTGAGCCAACTTACGGCTGATACTCTCCATTGACTTTAATCTCGTCTTTATCGTTTCAATTGGATTACGATCATACTGAAGTGAATACTGTTCATTCAACACTTTAAACTTTGTCTCAATCTCCATAATCGCACAGCGATATTTCGACATCAGTTCATCAAATGGCCGTTTGTTGTCCTGAATCACATCGATTACATTTGAATTCAAAATCGCACTTCTAAGTACACGATCCATAATCTCTCCTGAAAATTCGATATGTTCAGTTCTGAGTTCTCTTATATCCATAGAAACCCCATTTCTGCGCACCAAATGCGCTGTTACTCTTTTTATTACCTTTCTTAAAGAAAGCTGCCAGCAACTGCCGACAGCTTTCTACTTATTTTTTTAATCAACTTAGATCAGAGACTTGTACAGCTCTGCAATTTCCTCTACACTTGTCTCTCTCGGATTTCCTGGTCTGCATGCATCATCATATGCGGACTGAGCTAAGAAAGGAATATCCTCTTCCTTAACAATTGCCTTTAAGTCAGCCGGAATACCAACATCCTCAGACAGCTTGCGAACTGCATCGATTGCAGCCTTGCGGTACTCTTCCTGAGTCATGCTGTCAACACCCTGAACACCCATTGCTCTTGCAATTTCACGATACTTCTCGCCAGTAGCCGGTGCATTGTACTCCATAACTGTCGGAAGGATAATTGCGTTTGCAACACCGTGAGGTGTATCATACAGAGCTCCTAAAGGATGTGCCATAGAGTGAACGATTCCAAGACCTACATTAGAGAATCCCATACCTGCAACATACTGTCCAAGAGCCATGTCTGCTCTTCCCTCTGGTGTATTTGCTACTGCATTGCGAAGGCTTCTGGAAATAATCTCTATTGCCTTTAAGTGGAACATATCAGACAGCTCCCAAGCACCTGCAGTGATGTAACCCTCAATTGCATGAGTAAGTGCATCCATACCAGTTGCAGCTGTCAGTCCCTTTGGCATACTGGACATCATCTCCGGATCTACAAATGCAACAACCGGGATATCCTTAGGGTCTACACATACCATCTTACGATTCTTCTCAACATCAGTGATAACGTAGTTGATAGTAACCTCTGCTGCAGTACCAGCTGTTGTAGGAACTGCAAAAATCGGAACAGACTTATTCTTTGTCGGTGCAACACCCTCAAGGCTTCTGATATCTTCAAACTCTGGGTTTGCAATTACAATACCGATACCCTTTGCAGTATCCATAGAAGAACCACCACCGATTGCGATCAGGTAATCAGCACCAGACTTCTTGAATGCCTCAACACCAGTCTGTACATTCTCGATTGTTGGGTTTGGCTTAATGTTGGAGTAAATCTCATAATCAAGACCAGCTCCCTCAAGTACATCAATTACCTTCTTGGTAACACCAAATTTAATCAAATCCGGGTCAGAGCATACGAATGCTCTCTTAAATCCTCTTCCCTTTGCCTCTGTAGCAATATCCTTAATTGCTCCTGCGCCATGATAAGATGTCTCATTTAACACAAATCTGTTAGCCATTTGTTTCTTTCTCCTTTAATTTTATTTTTCGTAAAGGAACTCTTCTGGAAGAGTTACCTTAAAATCAACCGCTAAATCGCGGAAATTCTGTGGTGTGATTGTCTGACGCTTGTTTGGCTGCATGGACAGCATCTTTACAAGAATCTCTGCAGACTTCTCTACAGTATGCATCAGACCAAATGTCAAATCAAAGTCCTCACCTGCTGCAAACATACCATGATGAGCCCAGATTGCAACATCGTACTTCTTCATCAGCTCACTTGTAGCAACTGCAATGTCTCTTCCGCCTGGAACCATCCACGGAACAACACCTACACCATCTGGGAATACAACCGGGCACTCGGTAGCCATCTCCCAAAGCTCTCTTGTAAATACCTTATCCTCTAATGGAAGAACAAAGGTCAACGCAATTACATTAGTGGTATGTGCATGATAAATAACACGATACTTACCATTTGTAGCAAGCTTCTTTACCTCATGGTTCATCAGATGGGACGGCAGCTCACTTGTTGGTCTTCCGCCATTTACAAGACCCCATACGATGCGGTAATTTTCACCTTTATCATCTACCTCGATCATGCAGATGGAATCTTCTGGCTTAATGATAACATTGCGGAAATACTTGCCGCTTCCTGTTACAAGGAAATATTCTCCTGCCAGATTCGGAACGCTAGTACCGATTGGCTTCCACTCTTTTGCTTCAAAGTTTTCCTTAACGGACTCTACCTCTTCTGGCTTTACACGATAAGAAAGGTTTCCGCCGTTTCTCTCATGCCAGCCCTGCTCCCAGCCGTCGTTTGCCATACGAATGAATCCCTGAACAAATTCTGCATCTAAAAATCTCATGATTGTATTCTCCTGTCTGATGTCAATAATCAATTTGTCAAACGCAAATTTCAATCTGCGCACTTGCCTACAGTATAGCCTATTTTTCACTAAAAAAAAAGTCTTTTTTTGACAAATATTATTTAATTTCGACTATAATAAAGCTCTGCGGTGCCATTTTGATCTTACCGCTGCATTCAACAGTTTCCTTCGGTGCAACACACATCGGGTTCTTAGCACAGTTGTAATCAGTAAGTGCTGCGCACATAACAGTCTCTTTAACTGGTGTCAGTGCCTTTCCTTCCTCATTCTCAAGGTCAATGCTTACTTCATTTTCTGTTGTATTTACAAGCTTAACTATTGTAGTTTTATCTTCAGTTTCGCCTGCGCTGCAATAAATTCCCTGTGCGCGAAGCTTTTCAATCTGATCTCCCAGATCAAGTGTGCTCTCTGCATGGAATTTTGAAAACAGTTTCTGTACATAATAGCTTGGTGTTCCCCAACTAGTATTTTCATCCATCCAAATCAGATCTGGTGCCCACTGCGTATAATTTACTCTTGCAAACAGCGGTGCATATGAGGAAAGTGCAACTACATCGGCATTTCGCTCAATTCCTGTCAAAAATGCTGCTTCACTGATACCGGCCTTCCAGTTATTCTTGCTGACATGGGCAATATTAATTTCCGGATCATGAGCTGCGTACTCACCGGCAAATACCTTTATATCTCTCGGATAATTATCATAAAAATCATTGTGCTCCAAGAACCACTGCGGCGGCATATAATAATGCTCATCAATTGCATAAACAAAGTTTGGATTGTTCTTCTTTTCCTTTCGGTAGAACTCCCATGCATCTGTGTAATGATTTGAGGTGACATCCGGTCCTGCTGAACCAATAAGCTTTATCTCTGGATACTTTGCATGGATACGCTGTTCGAAAATCTTATAGCGTGCAAAGAAATCTGTATTATCCATCTGCCACTGCTCATTTCCAATTCCAAGATATTCAAGTCCAAACGGCGCCTTATGACCAAGCTGTGCTCTAACCTTTCCCCACTTACTTGACTCATCGCCATTTGCAAACTCAATTAAATCAAGCGTATCCTGAACCATCTGTTCAAACTCTGCACTTCCAATTTCCATATACTCATAAGACTGATACTGACATGCCATTCCTACATTCATAACAGGAAGCGGCTTTGCACCAATCAGATCACACAGTAGGAAAAATTCATAATAACCAATTCCAAGTGTCTGGTTGTAGTGAGAAAATTCACTGTGGAAATCGTTTTCCTTGCGGTTGTTATGTACAGCCCAGCGGTTCCAATTGCACTTTCTGTCTTCAATGCGCTTTAATGTATCCTTGAAACGATAGCGGTTGGACATTGTATTTCCTTCTACAATACAGCCGCCTGGGAAACGCATAAATGCCGGCTTTAATGACTTTAAAATCTCAAAGGTATCCTTTCTAAATACACCTGCAACGGCATCTGCCGGAATCATGGAAACAAAGTCAAACTCAGCTGTTCCTTTTTCTGCAAGTGCCAATACAAACAGCGCACCATTTACGTCATCTGATGCAGTTACAGTAAGTGTATACTTGTGCCAGTAGTGCATCTTATCTTCCTCTGCCATATGCACACTGCCCTCTGCATATGTTACGCCATCCTTTACAACCTTTGCAGTGATCTCTCCTAAAAAGCTGACTGCTCTTGCATAAAAGGAAACGTTATATGCAGCACCTTTCTTTAAGGTAATTCCGCTATATGCCTGATTGGAAAAACCAGCACCTGCCTCATTTGCTGTAAAGCGAAGATAATGAGGATTTTCATCAGAAACAGGACTTCCACAAACGACCTGCAAGCGAGCGCTGTCCTCTGCCGGGTATGCATTCCAGCCATATCCCCCATCAAAAATTGTATAATAATCACCCTTATCACCATAGCAATCTACAAATTCAAAGTTACGGTTTTCAATAAGCTCTGCATAAATGCCGCCATCTGCACCATAATTAATATCCTCAAAAAATACTCCGATCAGATCCTTTGAAATTGGCGTTGTTTTTTTCTGTGATACTGTTAATTTCATGATTTCGTATCTCCTTTTCCTTTATGTTGATATTTTCTATTTTTGTTTTGCTTTATGCTTCGTTTTGTTTTTGCAGAAACTTAGCTGTTTTCTTTGCCTTTATTTGTTGTTTTCTTTTTCGACACCATTTTTTTCGCATATGTCATTTAAGCAGCAGCGATGACAATACGGCGATGTTCTTGCCGTACATATCTCTCTTCCGTGAATAACAAGTCGATGACAAAAATCACTGCCTTCTTCTGGAGGAATCAGCTTCCATAATGCCATCTCAACCTTCTTTGGCTCCTTTATACCATCTACAAGACCAATGCGATTCGAAAGTCGAATGCAATGTGTATCAGTTACAATTTCCGGCTTTCCAAATACATCTCCCATAATCAGATTGGCACTTTTTCTGCCAACACCCGGAAGCTTCAACAGCTTATTAAAATCATCTGGTACCTTGCAGTCATACTCATCGCGAAGCATTGTCATGCAAGCCTTTATGTCTCTTGCCTTACTTTTTCCAAGTCCACATGGACGCACAATCTCTTCAATATCTGATTCATCTGCGTCTGCCAGAGCACTGATTGTTGGAAATTTTTCATAAAGCCCTGGAACAACCTGATTTACTCTGGCGTCTGTACACTGTGCAGCAAGACGCACGCTGATTAAAAGCTTCCATGCATCCTCATACTCAAGCGTACATCCTGCATCAGGATATTCTTTTTTTAAACGTGCAACTGTCTCAAGCGCAAGTTCTTTTTTTGTCATATGTTCCTCCCAAAAACCACAGCAGTTTCCGCATCCTCATAAGCACGAAGAAGCTCTGCCACGCTCCATGCCTGCGCAAAGCAGCCTCTTGATTCAGCAGGACATTCACCATCATAAATCTCAGCAATTTGTCCCAGACATCCTTCTGCAAGTGCTGCATTTAGCTGGTCTAGCTGATGCAAAACCTCCTTTGCTGTCTGCTTTGGCTCATCAGAAAAGCGAATGCATGCACGATAATATGCACCAAGCGGATATGCCCACACAGTTCCCTGATGATATGCCATATCACGCTCAAACTGAGTACCGCCATAATGTGGATGAAACTGCGGATCATACAGAGAAAGACTTCTTAATCCCACTGGTGTGTAAAGCTCTCTTCTTACCTGTGCAAGAATTGCTTTTGCCTGTTTTGCTTCAATCATCGTAAATGGCATTGTCAATGCAAAAATTTCATTGCAGCGAACCTGCTTTGACGCATCATCTGGCTCTCCATTTTCAGGCAGTACATCATAAAGTGTACCGTCTGGCTTTTTAAATTTCTTTAAAAAGCTCTTTTTGATTTTTTCTGAAAGCACATCTAGGCGCGCTGCCTTTTCTTCTTCACCCTGCTTTTTTAAAAGCTCTCTCACTATACAAACAGCATTATACCAATATGCATTGATCTCAACTGGCTTTCCATGGCGTGGTGTTGGCAAAATATCACCAAACCGCACATCCATCCACGTCAGCTGCCACAGACCATTTCCAGCCGCAAGAAGTCCATCCTCTTCCATATGAATGTTATAATCTGTTCCCTTTTTATACCAGCTGATGATAGACTCTGCTGTTTTAATTGCTTCTGCTTCAAAGCTAGGATCACACTCTTTCTCTGTCACATGCTGCAGATATTCCCAAAGAGCATTTATAAATAACAATGATGCATCTACTGTATTATACATTACCTCATCCTTACCCTCTGGAAAGAGATTTGGCATGATTCCCCTGCGGCAATAACGCATAAATGTTTGTAAAATACTCTTTGCGGCCTCCATCTGGCCAATTGCAAGCGTACATCCGTAAAAAGCAATCATCGTATCGCGGCCCCAGTCACCAAAAAATGGAAAACCTGCCATAATACTCATGCCGTCTGTGGAATCACGTCTTGTCAAATGTGCCTGTGCACTTACAGCTAACTGACGAGCCGTTTCACTTACTCTTCCACTTTGCTCCATAACTGCTTTCTGGCGCTCATGCTCCTGATTCCACAAATGAGAAAATACTGCTGAAAGATCATTCTGTGTTTTTTCTTCTTTTTCGCGCTGTATATTCATCCAGTTTTCATCCATGCCATAAATCAAATTAAGCATAACACTGCCATTTAATACACGCTTATCAATATCTTCTTCTGTTGTATGCGCTGACTTGATTTTATGAATCTTTCGTCCGCCGCCCCAGCCATCTCGTCCGTCAGGTCCATCCTGATCAAAACGATACCACTGTACTTGTTCTTCTTCTATCGACTCGATATCACCATCTGTATCAAGATACAAACTTGCCTCTTTTGTTGACATAAAAAGGCGATCTTCTTTTTTTCGGCAGCTAATCGTCTCGTATGTAAGTGGACGATCATTTTTTGAATGAAAACCATACACTGGAATAACCTCAATCCATGCATCCACGCCCTCATCTGCATAAAGCTGATACTGTATTGCCAGACTGTTTGTTCCATATACAAGTGTCAAACGTTTTGTGACACGCACACCCTCTGCCATATATTCCCAAGAAGGCAGTCCGTCATAAAAAAAGCTGTCAAGAAAACGAAAACCCGCTGCATCATCTGATGATGTAACATACGCCTGTGAATCCAGACGATAAGCATTGCTGCCCACATGAAGAATCTCTTCTATTCGGCGCACCATGGCAAAACGCTTTGTTGGTGCCACAAGCGCTGCCGTGAGCAAATTGTGGTCATGACGCGCATTTGAGCAAATCACTGTCTGGCTGCAGTAGCCGCCAAGACCATTGACCAAAAGAAAACTATGTTCTTCTCCACGCTGCAGTGTTTTCCAATCTGATCTTCCCAAATAAAAGTCCATAATTTTACATCCTTATTTATATTTTCTCGAATTGCTTCGACAAAAGTATACCATAAATTATTTATCATGACAATGGACACAGACTGAAGAAAAAATTATATTTTTGCGCACTAAAAAGCGGGCATCTTTTCTTCTTTTTTGATGCCCGCTGTCAAACTATTTCATCCATCGGATTTTACCTCTTTCAATTATTTAGTTTTATTTATTTTCCGTTCCTCTTCTTTATCTTCTTTTGCCTTCGTTAGCTTGTTACTTTTATGTTATCGGTCTTCTACCGTTCTCCTATTAAACTAACTTCATTTCATTCATCTATCTTTATTCTTAATTCTTCACTACAAACCTTTATGAGACTTGAAAAACATTTATCTGACTTCGTCTGATAATTCTTATTTGTTTTTCTTTTTTATTCTCTGCCTATTAGCCTTTCACTACGCCATTGGACTGTACTCCACTTCATACATTTTTGTTCTTCTATGTACTTTCTGCTTTTGTACTTTGTACATTTACTTTCTATGCCATCGGACTGTACCTCTTTCCAATCGTTTTGCTTTTCAGCCTTCTTTCTGATCTCTTCTAATACAACTTACCGTCCCATTGGTCCGTACCTCTTTTCGATCATTTTTGCTTTTCAGCTTTTTTAGATTTTGATTACTATCCCATTGGACTGTACCTCCTTTTTTAGATTTCTTGTAAGATTTATTTCTAATATCTTACTTAAGTTGTTTTTCTTTGTTTGTGACTTCATTATATCCTGTCTCTTTCTATTTGTCAAGTACTTTTTTTAAATATTTTTCATTTATTTTCACTGTTTATTTTTCGTTTCGTAATTATCAGAATTTTCTAACAATTTTAGTAGGGCAGCTATTCACCCTCCGCTTAGTGCTCCGCGCACTTGAAGCGGGGGAATGCTTATCTACGTTAAAAAAGAGGAGGGATTTCTCCCTCCTCTGGCTGCTTATCAGAAGCCCTTCAGCTTGAAAATAATTGTTTCATAGCATGAATTATCTTCGCGTTGATCTGTAATCGCAACAATCACATTTCCCTCTTCGTCCATGCAGGTTCCATTTACATATGGCCAATTTAAAGTTCCAAATAATTCTTCATAAGAAACCTCTTTGAGGATCGCACCATCAAAACCAACAAAGATTACATTTTCCATCCAGCTGTCAAATATAACCCAGCCATTTTGTGTCTGCTCAAATGCAGATACACCTTCTAACATACCGCTTTCTGTATCTGTTGAACTAATTGTCATCACTTCATTCCAATTATTATCATAGATATTAAGCAATGTCTCTGATTCCTTATATCCACACACTGCCTGATAGTCCTTTGTTACACTGACTGAATTGATACCCTCAACTGGATCAATTACACGTTCTTTATTAGTTCCTGTTTCAAAGTCGTATTCTGTGATACTGTTGCTGTAGCTCCATCCAACTGCTTTCTTTCCTGATGGATGCAGTGACACCATTACGCAGTAATTAAGCAGCACTTCATCCTCTTCTGTACCCCATCGAACAAGCGGTCCGCCATTTCCAAGTGCATACAGATTTCCATCTTCGTCTCCAAAGATATTTTCAACATCAAAATCAAAATAGACATCTCCTTCATATGCGAGTCCTCCATCTTCATCACTGTACTCGCTAACGTCTCCATCTGTAAGTACATAATACCAGCCGCCTGATTTTGCTACTTTTGAATATCCATTATTGAAGGTAGGATATACAGTATCAATTGGAAGATATTCTGCTTCAACTGTGAAATTTCCTACTTGAACTGGTTCTGTATCTTTTGGGACATAAACCTCTCCATCCCAATACCATGGTGTTTTTGTTTTAGTGTATTCCTTTTTATGGAATGTAACATTATCTATCAGTTCTGTTACACGAGGATCCTCAGGATCTCCATATACCATAATTTTTGCATACATAGCAGATTCTTGATCGTATCCAAAAAATGCTTTGTAATAATCATTTTCTCCCTGAACAAATTCCATTCCTCCGATTGAAACAGTTTCGCAGGAATCCTCTACAATCACATCATAAGCATTGATTCCAAAATCATACAGCTCAGATGCATAGTCAAGCGGGGTATTGATGCTTGCATTAATTCGCACGTAAATTCCATCATCCGGAATACTTAACTCCACATAAGATCCATAATCTGAACTATATGAGTACTCACTATATTCCCAGTCCGAACTGTATCTAACTGTCACATAAATCTGCTCTGCTTCCTCAAACTGCTTTTCTGCTTCTGTCGGAGTGGTCTCCCCCGTCGTATTTACTTTGCTTCCATGTGCCTTTCCCGTAGACACTGTCTCTGCCTGTGTACATAAAACACCAGACATGACCATAATAATAGCTAAAATCCACGCTGCGTACACTTTTTTTCTCATAGGCCTCTCCTTTCTGAGCTTAATTGTTGTCTCACTTTTACTATATCTTTGTTCTTTTAGTATATACAATTCCTACGAGAAAAAGAATACTCTTTTGTGTACTTTTTAATATCCTGGTGTTACTAATCCCAGACGGCTTGCCGCAACTGCCAGCTCTGTGCGATTTCGATAACCTGTCATATCCTTTAAATGTGATATATATTTTTTTACAGTGTATACTGAAAGATGAAGCGTCTTTGCAATCTCTTCATCCATTTTTCCTGCTGATAACTCTCTCAAAACATTCATATGCTGCCAGTCAATCTCTGTGCTCCATGCATTCCCAATCTTAACAACTGGTATTTCATCCGGATAAACATTTTCTCCGTTAAGAACTGCGCAAATTGCCGCAGTAATCTCACTGTCATCAGAAAGTTTGTAGCAGAATCCCTCGATTTTTGCCTCACGCGCTCTTCGTAAAAGTTCCGGATCAAGCTGCGATGTCAAGATAAGAATTTTCACAGCCGGAAAATTTTTTTTAATTTTAACAGCAGCCTCTAGTCCACTAGCATTCATTGCCGTGCAGACATCCATTAAAATCAGATCAATATGTTCACGGCAGCAATATGCCTCTGCCATCAGCGCATTTTCAATCACATATGATATGCAGATTTCCTCCATCTTATCTAACACCATTTCCAGATGGCGCGCTGCCATTGGATCATCCTCTACAATCATTGTGTGATATTTTTTTCTTTTTGTATTTACCATATGCCTGCCTTTCTGCGCTTTTGCGCTCAAACTTATCTGTACCTTTGCTAGCAGGTACAGATAAGTTTAACAGTAAGGCTAAACTTTGGCGTCCATTCAATTGTGACCACTCCTCCAGCTGCCTCAATCTGCCTGATCAAACCTGCCAGTCCACCGACTGGTTCTATTGGTCCCTTCGGCTTATTTCCATCATTTTGAAAGCTCAATATTTGCCATCCATTTTCTTTTTTACTTTCGATTCGAAGCTTCCGTGCATCTGCGTGACGAACTGCATTTGTAAGTGCCTCTGCTGCAATTTTCACTGCGAGTTCCCGAATTTCCTGCTCTTTTGGAAAATCTCCTAAAAACACAAGTTTCACACCTACTGCATTTGCTGTCTGAATCAGATACGTAAGCGGATCTTTTGTCTTTGTACGCCGCTCTCCTAAATCGAAAATCGTAATTGTTTTTTTCCAGGAATCTAATGCTTCCAAAACAGCATCCTCACCTTTATCATCCAAAAGTGCTCGTCTTGTCTGCATAAGTGTTCTTCCAAGCTCATCATGAAAGCGCATCTTTGCCTGAAGCAATTCCTCATCTCTTGCTACCTTCACAATCTGCTTTTGATATTCCTGAAGGCGTTTTCTAATCTGAAATAATGACTTATTTTTTCGTTCCTGCTCACACAAAAGTCCATACAGATCCGTCGTATCTGCTGATGTAATCTCAACGATTTCTTCGCCGTCCAACTTCAATATTGACCTTGTAAATGTTCTGCACTCTCCATTTGCAAAGCGGATCAAGTATTGATTTTCTTTTGTAAGCTCTGGCCGTTTTTCGCACACAATTCCATTTTGCAAGTTTCCGTCTGCAATTCTGTCCCAAAAATATGTTGCATTTTGCAGCGACTCTCCTATAAGCCTATAGCTTAACGATTCCATCATTCGATTTAAAAATAACACATTTCCTGATTGAGCCGCAAAGCATAGCCCCATCGGAAGATTATCACCGCCTTCCTTGATCGCTGCTCTGCGATTTTGAAACAGATTTCTCCACATGAATTATCCACTCATCCTCTTCCATAATAACCTTATATCGGGTATTTTCATCAAACACTGCATGTACCTGCTCGATCATTACTGGTTGTCCATTATTTTTTTCTAATCTTTGCGCAATCATTATTCTAAGTGTAAGATTTCCATTGTCTGTGCTTATTCTAACAAAAATAGTTTCCATTGTCTTTAAAAACAACTCTATAATCTGTTCAAAGCAATCATACATCTGCAATGCTGATAAAAATGGTACCTTGCCCTCTTTTGTGCAAAAAACATCACCGTCAATTCCAGCCCATTTCATGTTGTCAACTGACTCTCTGATACAAAATAAAAGCTCATCTAGCAAAATTTGATCATTTTTTTGCCCCAAAAACAAAAGATTGCAACGGCGCTTCATATAAGTTCCAATTACGCTGATCTTAAAAAGCTGTTCTCTCGCTGTATTCTCTTTTTTTTCTGAAAGCTCAGATGCAATTTGCTGAATTGTTTTTTTCATATCAGCTTCTATCCTATCATAAAGCTGCGTCTGAGCTGCAATTTTGGCCTGCTTTTCTTCTATTTCATTTTCTGCCTTTAACAATGCATTGCTGACTTCAAGCTCTTTCTCGCTTTTTTGAAGTGACTCTAGCAATGTATTAAGTAGAGATATATCCTCCTGCCAGACTACAAAACCTCCCTTTATTGCCCCTGCCTTGACGCGGACATTTTTTTCTGTGCAGCATCCTGTCTGCATTGCCTGCCTAACCATCTGCTCAGATAATAACGAGCTATTATGACTACTTGCCAGTATACTCGCATCATTTCGTCTGATCTGTGCATTTAGCGTGCTGCCATTAAAAAATTGTTCATAGCCTGTATTAACAGGAATGAGACCACTCCACATACAACACGTAATGGAAATCATCACAAGCTGACAGATTACTGATGTCATATCTCCTGCTATTAATCTTAAAGCTTGTATTTTGGCAATATACGATATAGCATAAATTCCAATCAGAATAATTGGCACAAACGGCAGAAGCTTTCTCTTTTTGCTGTGTGGTACCTTTGCACCTCGCATCATAAATAATAATGTCATGCACATACATACAGCTACCCATATCATTACTATATAATATCCCCACGAATAATGATACTGATCATCTGACCAGAAGGTTTCCTCCCCAAATGAAAAAACAGCCTGATGAACATCATTTGTCATTACAAGTACAAAAAGTGCAGTACTAATCCCTGCTGCAAAAACGCTCCATAACGGCAGTCTGTAATCCTCTGATTTTCTAATGTGAAGCGATGTGTACAAACAAAAAAGAGGAATAAAAATCATTGGAAGATAATAGCTGTACCACAAATATCTTCCCCATACAGATGTATTTGGCAGCCTAAATTTTACTGTGCGCACAATCATCCAGAAAAGCATAAGGAAGACTATCGCACTTAGCCATCTTTTTACTGAGCACACGACAACATGACGACGCAGCAAGATTCCCCAGACAATATATGTAATAAAATAAATTGCTGTGCGTCCATCACTTAGCCACACAGATAATTTTAAATTTGTGGTCAGGCGCGCTACATGGCGAAAAATCACAGCTGCTGCTACTGCCAGAATCCATATGGTCACAAGTGCCACTTTTCGTATTCGTTCTCTCCCCAATGTTCTGCCCTTTCACTGTACTTGTATATATCATCTGCCGTTTAAACACATTTTTTTCATCACAGCTTCACAACCTGATGACCTGCCGCTTTAAGCAAACGATTCATAACAGCAAAGCCGCAGCCACTTGTATCAAAGCTCTCTGAGTAGATAAAATCTACATTTTCTTCATCAAAATCTCTAAGTGCCCTAAACAGATTGTGCGCAACACTATCCATTGAAATCCGGCTTCCAACTGAAATAACTACATCTGCCTTATACAACTCTTTGGACTCATCTGTTGCCATAATTCCAATACGAAGCCCCTGCTCTCTCTTCTTTTTTGCCTCCTCATTGATATAAGTAATCACCTTATCCTGCGCGCCTTCCACTAAAACCATAGATGCCTTTGGCGCATAATGGCGATACTTCATGCCTGGAGCTTTAGGATGAACATCCTTTCCTACCTGACGATAAACTGCAGCATCTGTCTCTACTGTGCCTAATACCTGCTGCAGCATCTCTGGTGTTACAAAGCCAGGGCGAAGCAACATCGGCACTTCTCCAGTCAGATCAATAATTGTCGATTCCACACCAATTCCAACATCACCGCCATCAATGATCATTTCGATTCGTCCATTCATATCTTCAATTACATGGCTTGCGCTTGTCGGACTTGGACGTCCTGAAAGATTTGCACTAGGCGCTGCAATTGGCATCTTACATTCCTGCAATAATGCCCTAGCCACCAAGTGGGACGGCATACGAATCGCAACAGTATCAAGACCGCCTGTTGTCTCGTATGGAATATTGTCAGCCTTTGGCAAAATCATGGTCAGTGGTCCGGGCCAAAATACATCGGCAAGTGCTTCTGCTCGTGCAATAATCTTTGCGTTATCTGTCTTTATGAGCGGATAGAACTGTTCCATATCAGCGATATGCAAAATCAATGGATTGTCAGATGGACGTCCTTTTGCAGCATAGATTTTCTTTGACGCCTCCTTATTTAATCCATTTCCGCCAAGACCATACACAGTCTCAGTTGGAAATGCAACAAGACCGCCCTGTGCCCACACATCTGCGGCTTCTTTTGCGGTTGCTTCTATATTTTCTTTTGTTATATGAATAATTTTTGTCTCCATTTTTTTATGGTCCTTTTATTGTATTTTCGGATTAATATTATCATAATCTCTTTTCATTCGCAAGGTATTCTAATATTCCCTGACATATTGCTTTTGCTATTGACTTTTGATATGTTGGTGTTGCAAGAAGCTTTGCTTCCTCCCAATTGCTTAAAAAGCCACACTCACATATCACAAGAGGCATTGGCGAATGGACAAGCAGATAATATTCTCCGTTTGGCTTTATTGTTCTTGTATTTTCATCTCCAATTACAAGATCAAAAGCTTCCTGTATACTTGCAGCAAGCTTTTTTCCTTCTGCTGAATCCTTATAATAAAACACCTGTGGTCCTTTGACTGATTCCTGTGTATAACTATTCTGGTGAATGCTCACTGCTATATCTGCATCACAGTCAACCATGATTTGAATACGCTTTTTCATATCTGCAAGTTTTTTATTGCGGTCTGATGACTGATACAGCGGACTGTCATCTTCCCTTGTCATGACTACATTAATTCCTTCTTTTTCAAGAAACTCTTTTACATACTTTGCAATCTCCAGATTAATATCTTTTTCAAACACCTGGTTTATTCCAACCTTACCTGAATCATCTGCCCCATGTCCGGCATCAAGAAGCACTGTTAATGTTTTTTTGGGAACTGTAGATACCTGCTGTATCTTTTTTGTGGTGGCTGCCGGCATTACATATGCCAGCGAGAGAATCAAAAGCATCATTATAAATTTTGCTGTCTGTTTCACACTAACCTCATATTTTATCATTCTCTTTTCTAGTATATTGACATTACCCATATACTTATCCATATTTTGCAGTGCTTCTTAAGACAAAAACGTTCAGGTCATATATTGCTGACCTGAACGATTTATCTTATAGCTTATTCATCACTTATCTGTATATTTTCGAATAATGCTCCACGTTTCCTTATTTTCCATATTTAATTTAAAGAATGCAACGCCTCCCGGCTCATATGAGCATGCCGCCTGCATCTTTAAATCCATAGAATTTTCATCTTCGACCCAAAGGCGATACCACGAACCATTCTCCTCATACTCAGTGTAAAACTGACCGACATCATCAAGCCATGTCAGACTCAGATCATGCTCACGAATTATGTTATTCTCGCCCTCCATGCTGACACCTTTGCTGCTTAACAGATATTTGTTGTTCTTAGAATCATATGTTCCATCGCTGTTATCAACAAAAACCTGCGAATTATCAGTCTTATCAGACTCACTATCTGCCGGTGTCTCACACCACAGTCTACTGTAAAATGGAAGACCTACAATCACCTTTTCCTTTGGTACCTCGGCTATAGTGCGCTCTGCCGACTGCTTTACAAATGCAAGAGAAGATGTGCTTCCTGCTTCTGGTCCTTTTACATAATGCTCATCATATGCCATGACAACAACATAATCGACAACCTGACCCTGCTGTGTTCTGTCATAAAATGCTGTGTGCGGCATTGGTGAATAATTATCTACCGAAAGAACAAGCTTTTCCTTACGGCAGGCTGCAGACAGTTCACGGATAAACTGTATGTAAGAAGGTCCCACATCAGATTTAATGGTTTCCACATCCAGATTAATGCCATCCGCTCCAAGCTCCTTCACCGCGTCAATCACAGCTGTAATCAATGTTTTCCTGTGTGAAGTTGTTCCAAAAACCTGAAGGCCATCTGTTGAAATATTAATATCATCAAGCATAACCCATACCTGAAGGCCTGCCTTATGCGCTTTTGTTACATATTTCTTTTCACCCAGATTTTGAATATTTCCATCATTATCCTTAATAGTAAACCAGGTTGGACAAATTACATTCATGCCCTTTGCTGTCGAGATTATATCATCAAGCTGACTATATCCCGATTCACTAAAGACTTGATGCCATCCCATCACAACCATCTCATCCATTGCGATATTCGTATACTTTGGCAGAGGTCTTCCATCCGGAACAGCTTTTGCCTCCTCGGTAATCTCACCAAGCATCTTATTCTGCACATATCCAATCAGACCAGTCTGTGTCTGTACCTGACTCCAAGATGCTCCCTGCTCTAATACAGTAACCACATCACCAGTGGCAAGTGAAGCCACAATGTCATTCTTGATACCGGCCTGTGTACGCGCCTTTGTATCTTTCAGTAAAGATGCGCGCGGCTGCTCGCTCCAGTCATTAAATACCCAGATGGACTTCATCGTATCGTCAACTGTATAATAAGAGTAGTCCATAAGCTTAAGATAATCAAGCGCAATACATAAGCTTCCATCTTTAAAATAGCACGGCTGATATGTCAGTGTATACTTAATTCCATCTGAATCAGTATAAAAGCTTTCTCCCGGCGTCGCTGAATATGTTTGGAGCGGATCTGTATATAATAATGCCAGACCGTCATAATAAAAGGCATCGCTAATCTCATAGTAAAGCGTAGAAAACGGAAGATACCATACACCATTTTCCTCAAACGGTGCACCATTCGTAATATCAACAATCTCGGAATTTACAATAAGTCCATACTGATTGTCATCCTCAAGACCAAAATATTGATTATGGCTTACTCGATTCTTTGACGGAATCAAAAGATACACGCCTGCGCAAATCACTGCCAATAAAATCAGAAGTATAAATAAAAATCCTGCTTTCCCTTTTTTCTTCTTTTTTTTCGGTTTTGGCGCCTTTTTCGTCTGTTTTTCTGGTTCCTTTTCTATTTTTTTCTTTTTTTCCTTCTCAAAATCCTTTTCAGGATTTTTTTCATCACCCATAAGTTTTTCCTTTTCTTTTTGTGGCAAAGGCAGATAAGAGGTTCGGTGCTGCAGCTGCCTGCTGTTTATTTCCTATCTGCCTTTCTCGTTTCTTTTGTTATTTTAACATGGCTTACGTTCTCTTTTGTCTGCTGAAGTGGACAACACGCCAGAAAACTGTCTCTCATCCAGCTTTTCCTGATGTGTATGATTCTTATACGAATCTGTGTGATGTAATTCATATACCGTGTTCGCCGTCATGTGCTGAGTCTTATGCGTAATTGCCTCCCTTTCAAGGGCTTTGTCACTCTGCCAGTCTGTGCGTTCCATTTTTCAGCAAACAGCAGTTACTCGCTTCGCTTTCCTGCCGTTACTCTCAGCTTATACTAAAATTCGAAATAAATCAATTATCTTCACGCTTTTTTAAGAAAAAACTACATATTGTAAATATTCCTTAAAAATTACGTACAATACATCGTGCGATAAATTTTTCTTGAATTATGTGCAAAATAGGTGTATCATGTTAATGAGGTGTCGCAAAAATCACGCATGACACCTTTTATTTTGAATTAGGAAGGATGTGAGTGAATGCGCATTGAAAAAATAAGTGACAAGCAGATTCGCTGCACGTTAACACAGACTGATCTGCAAAACCATCATATAAATATTGGCGAACTTGCCTATGGCTCTGAAAAGGCACGTTCTCTATTTCAGGAAATGCTTTCTCAAGCTTCAAGAGAATTTAATTTCCATGCGGAAAACATGCCGCTTATGATTGAGGCCGTTCCTATGTCTGGCGATAATCTCGTGCTTGTAATCACGAAGGTTGAAGATCCAGATGAAATTGATACTCGTTTTTCCAAATTTTCACCAGCAATTGATGACGATGATTTCTCTGGTGACTTTGCAGACATTGAGGCAGCCTTTGGAGACACCAAGGCAGATGAAATTATTGAGGAATTTAATCGCCTATGTGAACAACAGGCTCAGCTCGATGATGAACCTACTGATCCAGCCTATATAACTGAGCCAGATTTCTTCCGTGTTTATGCGTTCTTGTCTATTGATGAGGTCTGCCGCGCATCCCGTGCACTGCAAAGTGCATATGATGCTGACAATTCTTTATATAAGGATCCGCAGCATAACCGTTACTATCTTGTCCTGCACAAGGGTGATCACTCTCCTCAGACCTTCAATAAAGTATGCAATATTTTGTCAGAATATGCAGAAAGCATCCACTGCAATGCCGGCACTGAGAGCCACTACAAGGAGCACTTTACTCTGATTCTCGCAAAACATGCATTGCAGGCTCTTAAACAGCTGTAATAAAAGTTGTCAAAATGCTTTCGTTGGCTCGTGAGTTGTAAACAAACCCCTTGCAAAATCTACGATTTCTGCTATACTGATTGTGTGTGCCCTTTTTGGTGCATCTGTGCAATACGGTAAAAATTGGAGGATTATTATGACATTACTTGAGCAGTGGAGAGGCAGTGCCTACAACGAGAACATGACTCAGGAACAGTACAATCAGTTCTGGAATCATTATTTTGTAATTGAGAAGGGATTTTATGAGTCTCTTCTTGCCGATAACGAAGTCGTAACCGGAACCATCCCGCAGCTGGCTGAAAAGTACGGCATTGACAAGATGGTTATGGTTGGTATTTTAGATGGCATCAATGACAGTTTGAAGCAGCCAAACCCAATCGAAACAATGGATGAGACAACTGAGCTCTCTTTAGATTATGATAAAGAAAAGCTGTACTACAACATGGTTGGTGCAAAGGCTGAATGGCTTTATACCCTTCCTCAGTGGGATGCACTTCTTACTCCAGAGCGCCGCAAGGAGCTTTACAAAGAGCAGAAGTCTTCTACCACCATCGTAAAGGATAAGAAGATCGGCCGTAACGATCCGTGTCCTTGTGGAAGCGGTAAAAAATATAAGTACTGCTGCGGAAGAAATAAATAAAAAAAATTAAAAAATCATTTAAATGATGTAAAATCAACATAAAAAGACACTTATCTGGGACAATTCCTTTGACAAGTGTCTTTTTTATCGTTATAATAATCGCATACGCGCCGCCGCTGCGGCAGAAAGGCAGGTCTCACCTATGAATGCATTAACAAAACAAGCAGCTTCTTTTTCTGAATCTATGATTCCACAGTGTCTGGAAAATGCCGCGATGGATCCCACTCTTTTTGATACTTATGGTGTAAAACGTGGACTTCGTGATAAGGCTGGCAACGGTGTTGTCGCTGGACTTACTAATATTTCAGACGTATCTGCTTACTGGTTTGACGAACAAGGCAACAAGCATCCTCAGAAAGGAAAACTTTCCTACCGTGGTTATAATATCAACGATCTTGTCAATGGCTTTGTACGAGAAAAACGTTTTGGCTTTGAAGAAACCACCTATCTCCTTCTATTCTCCAAACTTCCTGATGAAAAAGAACTGGCAGAATTTACTGAGCTTCTCGCTTCCTTACGCAGACTCCCAACTAATTTTGTGCGCGATGTTATCATGAAAGCTTCTGGAAAAGATATTATGAATTCCATGACGCGAAGTGTTCTTACACTTGGAAGCTATGATGATACACTTAATGACACCAGTCTCTCCAATGTACTTCGTCAGTGTTTGATGCTTATAAGCGAATTTCCAATGCTTGCCGTCTACGGCTATCGTGCGTATTCCCATTATGAAAGAAATAAAAGTCTTTACATCCACAGACCTGACATGTCTTTGTCTACGGCTGAAAATATTCTTCGCATGCTTCGTCCTGATAAGAAATTTACAAAATTGGAAGCACTTGTTCTTGATATTGCACTAGTCCTTCACATGGAGCATGGCGGCGGAAATAACTCCACCTTTACCACACGCGTTGTCACTTCTTCTGGCTCCGACACATACTCCGTTATGGCAGCTGCACTTTGTTCTCTGAAAGGTCCAAAGCATGGTGGTGCCAACATTAAGGTTCAGCAGATGATGAAAGATCTTAAAAAGCATGTAAAGGATACATCCGATGTGGATGAAATCGTATTCTATTTAAATCAGCTCTTAAACAAAGAAGCCTTTGATAAGAAGGGTCTGATTTATGGTATGGGACATGCTGTCTACTCTGTTTCTGACCCAAGAGCACAGATCTTTAAGGGTTTTGTCAAGGATCTTGCGGTAGAAAAAGGACTCATGGATGATTATCAGCTTTATTCCAATGTAGAGCAGCTTGCTGTTGATTTAATTTCAAAGCGCCGCACAATCTACAAAGGCGTATGCGCAAATGTAGACTTCTACAGCGGCTTTGTTTATAGTATGCTCGGCATTCCAGAGGAGCTGTTTACACCGCTTTTTGCAATGGCACGTATTGTCGGTTGGAGTGCACACCGTATGGAAGAGCTGATCACTGGAGATAAGATCATACGTCCTGCTTACAAGCCACTTAGCACACAAAAGGAATATGTGGATCTGCATAACAGACCATAAACTACTTTCTAAAAAAATTTACCGCCCATAGAATCAACTATGGGCGGTTTTTGTTACAGTTTGCGGATAAACTAATTAACTTTTTTCATATCAATGTGTTTCACATCTGTATTTTTTCAACAATCTCATCAAGCACATCAAAATAATGCTCGAATGTCTTTTTACAGCACATCGGATCGTTAATGACTATTCCCTCTGCGCGCAGTCCTACAAGGCTAAAGCCCATTGCCATGCGGTGATCGTCATAAGTCTGGATCAGTGCCGGCTTTGGCGTTCCCGGCCATATCGTGATACTATCTTCGCCTTCCTCGCAGTGAATACCCATGCGTGTTAGCTCTGTACATATTGCCGCAATTCTATTGCTTTCCTGCAGGCGAATGTGCGCGATTCCACGTATGGTAGTCGGTGTATCAGCAAATGGTGCAATTGCCGCCAATGTAATAGCTTGATCTGAGCAGCTGTGCATATTTACATCCACACCTTTTAAGATACCGTTTGCTGGTTTGCTGACGCAAATTCCCTCTGGTGTATCTTCACAGATGCAGCCCATTTTTTCAAGAATATGAACAAATTCAACATCTCCCTGCAGTGATTCTTCATGCACGCCAGAAACTGTAATAGAAATGCCAAGAAGTGCTGCCATGGCATAAAAATAACATGCAGCAGATACATCTGGCTCTATATCGTACTTCTTTGCCTTATAACTTCCCTGCTTAGCAATTTTGTACACACCATTCTCAGACTGTACCTTTATTCCAAACTGCTCCATCATACGCACCGTCATGTCGATATAAGCCATGCCATGAGTTCCCTCTACCCTAATTACAGACTCTCCTGCATATGCGCCAAGCGATATAAGCAGTGCACTTAAAAACTGGCTGCTGTCATTAATATTAACGCTGACATCAATACGCTTTTTCTCATTATCACTAGCATCGATAAGCAGCCCTGCACCTGTCACTGCAAACGGAAAACGACCATCCTGTCCCTCAAACAAAAATGATGCTCCGATGCCAGTCAGCGTCTTTAAAAGCGGTCCCATAGGGCGCTTTCTCATCTGTGCAGATGCATCCATATAGTGAGTTCCCTCTGACAGCCCCAGAAATGCTGCTAAAAAGCGCGCTGCTGTTCCGGCGCTTCCGACATATATAGCGGCATCTTTTGCCGGTACCTGTCCTCCATGACCATTTACAGTAACATTACAGTTATCCTCTTCTACCTTTGTTTCTATTCCAAGCTTTTGCACACAGTCCAAAAAATGTCTCGAATCATCAGAAAAGAGCACGCCCGAAAGCGCACTCTCTCCTTTTGCGAGCGCTGCTAAAAGCAGCGCCCTGTTTGTAATACTTTTTGATCCGGGCACATGAACTGTAATGCTTGTCTGTTTGATTTCGTTTATTTTTTTTACGCGATATTCTTCCATACAAAGCAGCCCTTCCTCTTTCTAATCACATCTTTACAATTCTCTCAATTGCCTCTTTAGTATTCTCGGCACTTCCAAATGCAGTCAGACGGAAGTATCCCTCTCCGCTTGGTCCAAAGCCTGATCCTGGTGTACCTACGATATTAACAGTCTCAAGCAGGTAATCAAAGAACTGCCAGCTTGTCATGCCGTCTGGTGTCTTTAACCAGATGTATGGTGCATTCACGCCTCCTGATACACTGTAGCCTGCGCTCTTTAAACCTGTTAAGATCATTTTTGCGTTATTCATGTAATAATCAATCTGTGCCTTAAGCTCAGCCTGTCCCTGAGGAGTGTAAACTGCCTCTCCTGCACGCTGAATGATATACGGAGCACCGTTGTACTTAGTTCCATGACGTCTTGCCCACAATGGATTAAGTGCAACACCATCACACATCAATTCCTTCGGGATTACAGTAAAGCCAAGACGCATTCCTGTAAATCCGGCATTCTTAGAAAAGCTTCTAAGCTCAATTGCACATGTTCTTGCACCTTCACACTCATAGATGGAATGTGGAATATTTTCTTCTGAAATGTAAGCTTCATAGGCTGCGTCGTAGATGATAACTGAACCCTTCTCATTTGCATAGTCAACCCACTTCTGAAGCTCATCCTTTGTGATAACACTTCCTGTTGGGTTATTCGGATAGCAAAGATAAATCAGATCTGGTGTCTTTTCTGGCAGTGCCGGCGTGAAATTGTTTTCCTGTGTACACGGCATGTAAATAACATTGCTCCATGTCTCGGTCTTTGGATCGTAAACGCCAGTGCGTCCTGCCATAACATTACTGTCAACATATACAGGGTAAACAGGGTCACATACAGCAATAACACTGTCTGCCGCAAAGATTTCCTGAATATTTCCGCAATCACACTTCGCACCGTCAGAAACAAATACTTCATCGATGTCTACATGGCAGCCTCTGTCCTTATATTCCTTTGCAATGGCGCTGCGAAGAAACTCATATCCAAGATCTGGTGCATAGCCATGAAAAGTCTCTGCATGACCCATCTCCTCTACTGCCTTATGTGTAGCTTCGATAATAGATGGTGCAATTGGCTGTGTTACATCACCAATTCCTAAACGAATAATCTTCTTATCTGGATTTGCTGCACTGTAAGCAGCTACTTTCTTTCCAATTTTTGAAAACAGATAGCTTCCCGGAAGCTTCAGATAATTTTCATTTACTCTTGCCATTCTTCTCCTCTTTCCGCCGTTACGGCTTATACATTTTTCCCCAATATGGAAAGTACCATCTGGGCTGTCTCTATCATATTTACCCCGTTTGCCATACTGCTTTTTTGCAGATAACGATGTGCTTCTTCCTCTGTCATGCCCTTTTGCTTCATCAAAAGATCCTTTGCAAGCATAATCTGCTGCTTATCAAGCACATTTCGCTGTTTTGGCTGTTGACGTGCTTTTTTCTTTCGCAGTTCACTTTCTTCTATAGCCGCATCAACACTTGCAAGCAGCTCATGCACCCTAAGCGGCATAGCTACGCATCTAATCCTTTTATCATCTACCTCACTTGTAAACCGCCTTGAAGCAAGAAGCAGCATATCAAATTGTTCCGACAAATCCTCCCTAAGCTGACTATAGATCATGTCGGTCAATCGGTATCCGCACACAACTACTCCATTATGCAGATCATCGGCATATTGAAGTGTCTGAGCACCCGAGGTACAGACAGCAACAACGGGGAATCCATTTTTCACTAAAATATTTCGGATACTTTTTGCATCCTCCGGCTTGGGAAATGCCACTATCACATTTGTCACTGAGATTCCCCCTTTTACACATAACATTTTCGTGCTGCAGTATCTGTTACATCAAAATATTTACACTTAATACTTGTTTAGATACTGCCGGGTTTCCCAATCAGTTACATAAGCCTGATACTGACTTACCTCACGCCTTTTTGCACGAACATATTTGCCGGAAATATACTCGCCAAGCGTCTTCATAACAAGAGGATCATTTTCCATTTCCTCCACTGCCTCTGATAAACTCTTTGGCAGACGCTTTAAATTCAGCTTCTCACACTCTTCTTCACTGAGGCGATAAATATTTAATTCTGTTGCTGCCTGTGGCATTAAGCCCTTTTTAATTCCTTCAAGACCTGCTGCAATGATACCAGCAAATGCCAGATAGGAATTTACACAAGGATCAGGATTTCGAAGCTCAATATGCATATCCTTTGCAGATGTTCTTGGAACGCTGATTAATGGTGAGCGATTGCCTGATGACCATACAATATAGGCCGGTGCTTCATTTCCCGGAACAATGCGCTTATAGGAATTTACAAGCGGATTTGTTACTGCTGTCAATCCTCTTACATGTGCCATGATACCTGCCATAAAATGATAGCCTAGCTCACTAAGTCCATATGAATCAGCTGGATCGGACAAAATGTTATTGCCTTCTAAATCCATAAGCGTCATCTTAAGATGCATACCGCAGCCATCTGAGTCATTCATCGGCTTTGGCATAAATGTTGCATGCAGTCCATGACGGCTGGCAATAGTTTTGCATGTCATGCGAAATGTCACTATATTATCGGCTGCTGCAAGCGCATTCACTGGCTGCAAATCAATCTCATGCTGATAAGGGGAATGCTCATGATAGGAGCTTCTTACATCAATTCCCATATCCTCTAGCGCAAGAATAATGTCTCTTCTTACATTCTCGCCTGTATCAAGCGGTGCCACATCAAAATAAGAACCATGTCCCTGCGTCTGCAGCATCACCTCTCCGTCTGTATCATATGGAAACAGACAAAATTCACATTCTGGGGCAATATAAGGATAAATTCCCATTTTGGCTGCCTCACGGATAACCTGCTTTAATATATAACGGCTGTCCCCCTCAAATGGCGTTCCATCACACTTATGGATATCGCAGATCAGACGGGCAACCTTGCCTGTCTGAGGTCTCCATGGAAAGATCTCAAACGAATCCAAATCAGGATACAAGTACATATCATCTTCTTCGATTCGCACAAATCCGTCAATGCCTGAGCCATCAAATGAACACTCATTATTAAGTGCCTGCTCTAGCTGTCCTGCTGTAACTGCAATATTCTTTACGGTTCCAAACACATCTGTAAACTGCAGACGTATAAATCCAACGTCCTCCTCATCTACCATGCGTAAAATATCTTCCTTTGAATATTTCGACATACTGATGTTTCCTTTCCAACTGATTACTCTGCTATCTGGTGGCTAACTCATGTTTCAGTTTACTAACCTACCATTTTGACAGTGGGGGCAAACTCGTTGCCCCCGTTGGCATGATACTATAGTAGCACATCTTTGCTGTATCTTCTATATTTTTTTCACAATTAAAGTAACTATTCAGAACCCCATTCGCA
The DNA here is from genome assembly GCF_037349415.1 of Anthropogastromicrobium sp. Taxonomy (NCBI): domain Bacteria; kingdom Bacillati; phylum Bacillota; class Clostridia; order Lachnospirales; family Lachnospiraceae; genus Anthropogastromicrobium; species Anthropogastromicrobium sp. The sequence continues at coordinate 118,225 of NZ_JAXWCK010000027.1, read as the reverse complement.
AAATCGCATCTTCGATGCTTCTATTTTGCTCATGTGGTTACCTCGCCATATAAAATTGCTATTCTGTCTGAATGCAAGCATTCACAGAAAGCAATTTTGCATGGCTCTGAATAGTTACAAATTAATATGCTTTGCCCCATACAACCATTTTCTTTGCTTTCTTTCCGCAGCATACACATACATCAGAAAGCTCTTCCTGCTCAAACGGCATGCAGCGGCTTGTTGCTGACAGCTCTTCCTTTACCTTATCCTCACATGCGCGGTCACCGCACCACATAGCCTTTACAAAACCTGGCTTATTTGCAAGAATATCCTTAAACTCTTCATAATTTGTTGCTGTATAGGTGTGAGCATCTCTATGTGCTCTTGCTCTCTCAAGCATTTCCTTTTGCATAGTCTCAAGAATCTCACCTACCTTCGCTGACAGTTCCTCAAAGCTTACGGTGATCTTTTCTCTTGTGTCACGGCGAACAATTACTGCCTGTCCTGCCTCGATATCCTTCGGACCTACCTCGATACGAACCGGAATACCACGCATCTCTGCCTCTGCAAATTTAAAGCCTGGTCCCTTATCAGAATCATCGATAGTTGTTCTGAAGTTCTTTGCTAACTCTTCCTTAAGTGCATATGCCTTATCCATAACACCTTCCTTATGAGCTGCAATCGGAATAACTGTTACCTGAGTCGGAGCAATTCTTGGCGGAAGAACAAGACCGCTGTCATCTCCGTGAACCATGATTAACGCACCGATGATACGTGTTGTCATACCCCATGAAGTCTGGTAAACATGCTTAATCTTATTATCCTTATCTGCAAAGGTTACATCAAATGCCTTTGCAAAACCATCTCCAAAGTTATGGCTCGTTCCAGACTGTAAAGCCTTTCCATCATGCATAAGAGCCTCGATAGTATAAGTAGATACAGCACCTGCAAACTTCTCCTTATCAGTCTTAACACCCTTAAGAACAGGAATAGCCAGTATTTCCTCACAGAAATCAGCGTAAACATTTAACATCTGGATTGTTCTTTCCTCAGCCTCCTCTGCAGTTGCATGAGCAGTATGACCTTCCTGCCATAAAAACTCTCTTGTTCTTAAGAATGGACGAGTCTCCTTCTCCCAACGAACAACTGAACACCACTGATTATATACACGCGGCAGATCACGATAAGAATGAATGTCTCTTGAATAAAAATCACAGAATAATGTCTCAGAAGTTGGACGTACACACATACGCTCTGGCAGCTCTGTCAGTCCACCGTGAGTAACCCAAGCTACCTCTGGTGCAAAACCTTCTACATGATCCTTTTCCTTGTCAAGAAGACTCTCCGGAATAAACATTGGCATTGCCACGTTCTGTACACCAGTTGCCTTAAAACGTCTGTCAAGTTCATGCTGGATATTCTCCCAGATTGCATAACCATATGGCTTGATTGCCATAAATCCCTTTACGCTTGTATAATCACACAGCTCAGCTTTCTTTACAACGTCTGTATACCACTGTGCAAAATCTTCATTCATTGAAGTGATTGCTTCTACTAATTTCTTTTCCTTTGCCATGTTAACCTCCATTTTTGATTCGGGTGGATAATAGGAAAGTCCCCTGTCAGCAATTTTTACTGACAAGGGACCAAATCATTCTTTGCTTCGGCGGTACCACCCTTATTAAAACCATGCGGTTTTCTCTTTTTTATGCCTGTAACGCTTGGCTGCGTCCAGTTTCCTGGAATGCTCCAAAGTAGGTTCGTTCCCGCGCATTTGTATGCTCTCACCAACCGCATACTCTCTGTGAAACCGCCTGAAAGTACTATTCTTCTTCATTGCACCATGCAGATTTATAATCTGAATGGTTCTATCTTACAAAACAAAATTTGATTTGTCAACCAATTTAGAGCTGAGAAACTACAAAAATATCATAAATTGCTTTGATTGCTGTCTCAAACTCGGAATTTTTTACACCAACGATGATGTTGATCTCGCTAGAACCCTGATCAATCATCTTTACATTTACCTTTGCATGAGCTAATGCTGAGAAGATGCGTCCTGCTGTTCCTCTTGCCTCTCTCATACCACGTCCTACAATTGCAATAAGAGCAATATCCGGTTCAAGGTCAAGCACATCCGGGTGAACCAGATGCTTGATTTCTGTCAATACCTTCTGCTCTTTTTCCTCAAACTCGCTCTGATGTACAATAACAGTCATGGTATCAACACCACTTGGCATATGCTCGAAGGAAATACCATATTTTTCAAAAGCTTCCAGTACCTTTCTTCCAAAGCCAATCTCTGCATTCATCATATCCTTCTCGATATTGATTGCTACAAAGTCCTTCTTTCCTGCAATACCAGTAATTGTATACTTCGGCACATGACATGTCTTTTCCACAATCATGGTTCCCTTGTCTTCCGGTGAATTTGTATTTTTGATATTGATCGGAATACCTGCCTGACGTACTGGGAAGATTGCATCCTCATGAAGAACGGAAGCTCCCATGTAAGAAAGCTCACGAAGCTCCTTATAAGTGATTGTTGTAATTGGCTCCGGATTTCTAATGATACGCGGATCTGCTACCATACAGCCTGAAACATCTGTCCAGTTCTCATACAGATTAGCATTTACGGCTCTTGCAACGATAGAACCAGTTATATCAGAACCGCCTCTTGAGAATGTTCTAATGGTGCCATCCTCCTCTGCACCAAAAAATCCTGGAATTACGGCACGCTCTACTTTCTCAAGACGCTTAGACATAATCTTGTTTGTGACAGCTGCATTAAAGGAACCATCATGATTAAAACGAATAACCTCTGCTGCATCTACAAACTCATATCCAAGATAGTTTGCCATAATAATACCATTTAAGTATTCACCACGGGAGGCTGCGTATTCCTTTCCAGCTTTTGCTGCAAACTTTGACGCAATCTCCTCAAACTGCGTGTCAAGTGAAAGGGTTAGTCCAAGACCGTTAATGATCTCATTGTATCTTGCCTGAATTTTAGCAAGCTTATCAGAAAAATCTTCGTCCTGCTCTGCAGCTGCATAACATGTATAAAGCATATCGGTTACTTTAGTGTCACCAGAAAAACGCTTTCCCGGTGCAGATGGAACCACATAACGTCTGTCGGTGTCGCTGCAAATGATGTCTTTTACCTTTGTGAACTGTTCTGCGCTGGCCAGAGAGCTTCCGCCAAACTTTACAACCTTCTTCATAATCGTATCTCCTCAACAATTAGTCTGACCGCAGTTATGTCTGATCACCTTCCATTAACTGCTGTTATATTGGTATCATCATTCCAGGAAAATGTCAAGTATTTTCCTGTTATCGGATGTCGAAATGACAATTGTGCTGCACATAAAGCGATTGCACCGCGTGGTCCATGCGCATTTGCACCGCCATAACGCACATCTGCTGCAATAGGCATACCCGCATGAGAAAGCTGTGCACGAATCTGGTGATGACGCCCCGTTTCAAGCACAATAGACAAAAAATGCCACCCACCCTCTGGTGAAGGATTGATTGCATATGGCAATAATATCTCACCTGATTTCACTTCTTCTCTTGCAATCTCTTTCCATGTTAAAACGGCTTTTTTTGCCAATGGATCTGCCTTACTTGATACTGATGTTGTACCTGTTCGCTTATCTGCCGTTAAATAATCCTCCAGCCTGCCCTCACATGCTGGTACTATTCCACTTACGACAGCTTCATATTTTTTTGAAAAATTTTCTGTCTGCAGCTGTGCACTTAAATCTGCTGCAGCCTTTTTTGTCTTTGCGTAGACCATCACACCGGCTACAGGACGATCTAATCTGTGTACGACAGCCAGATATGGGTTATCTGTCTTTGTTTTTGAGGACAAATAACCACGAAGAAGACTTTCTTGATCCATCGCAAAGCTTTTTCCACGCTGAGATTCCATGCCAAAAGGCTTTTTTACTACGAGAAGGTGTTCATCCTCGTACAGAATGAACACCTTCTGATTGCTGTATCCTGCCATCTTATGCCAGATACTTCTTCAGCGCTTCTGCCTTATCAGTCTTCTCCCACGGAAGATCAATATCAGTTCTGCCGAAGTGGCCATATGCTGCTGTCTGAGCGTAGATCGGACGTCTCAGATCAAGCATCTTGATGATTCCAGCCGGACGAAGATCAAAGTTTTCACGGATAATATCAACGAGCTTTGAATCCTCTACTGCGCCAGTTCCAAATGTATTTACCATGATAGATGTCGGATGTGCAACACCGATTGCATAAGAAACCTGAATCTCACAGCGCTGTGCAAGACCTGCTGCTACGATATTCTTTGCAACATAACGTGCTGCGTATGATGCTGAACGGTCTACCTTTGTACAGTCCTTTCCAGAGAAAGCACCGCCGCCGTGTCTTGCCATACCACCATATGTATCAACGATCAGCTTTCTTCCTGTCAGACCGCTGTCACCCTGTGGTCCGCCTATAACAAAACGACCTGTTGGATTTACGAAAAACTTGGTTTTCTCGTCTACTAAATCTGCCGGAATTACCTCGTCAAATACATACTTTTTGATATCCTCATGGATCTGATCCTGCGTTACATCTGGATCATGCTGAGTAGAAAGAACAACTGCATCAAGACGTACCGGCTTATCATTCTCATCATACTCAACAGTAACCTGAGTCTTGCCGTCTGGTCTTAAATAAGACAGTGTTCCATTCTTACGAACCTCAGTCAGTCTGCGTGCCAGCTTATGTGCCAAAGAAATCGGATATGGCATAAGCTCTGGTGTTTCGTTGCTTGCATAACCAAACATCATACCCTGGTCACCAGCTCCTGTATCCAAATCGTCCTTATCCTCACCAGTTTTTGCCTCAAGAGACTTATCAACACCCATTGCGATATCAGTAGACTGCTCGTCAAGAACTGTCATAACCGCACAGCTGTCTGCGCTAAAGCCATATTCAGCATCGGTATAACCAATCTTTCTGATAGTATCTCTTGCTACCTTCTGGATATCAACATATGCATTTGTGGTGATCTCACCCATAATCATAACAAGACCAGTTGTAGTACATGTTTCGCATGCAACACGGCTCATTGGATCCTGCTCGAGCATTGCGTCTAATACTGCATCAGAGATCTGATCGCAGACCTTGTCTGGATGTCCTTCTGTTACAGATTCAGATGTAAATAAATAATGTGCCATAAATTTTCCTCTCTTTCGTATCTTATATATGTGCAATTCACGGATGCACATTCGCAAAACTAACGTGACGTGTGAATTGCTTGCGCTAAAAAAGTCCGCCCTTAAGGGGCGGACCGACAACATTCTATTTATCCGTTCACCTCTTATTGTTCGACTGCAGGCAATGCCTGCTCGCTCAGGTTGGCACCTTCCTTTTGCAAGGGGTTGCCGTGACTTCACTGATCCTATGTATCTCCATCACTCTGAATAAGGGGGTATTCTTTTTTGCAAATGGGATTATAACCCTGTTTGCATCAAAAAGCAAGTGTTTTTTTTATTTTTTCTTTGTTGTTTATAAATCAACGATCACCAATTAGTTGTGCCATTTTTCAGGCGGAAACGCTGGATATCCTTCTCTGTCTCCACTTCCTCGATGATACCGCCAAGGCTGGTGAGCTTTTCTGCAAAATCTTCATAGCCTCTTTTAATGTATACGATGTCCTCAAGCACACTTACACCCTGTGCTGCCAAGCCTGCAATAACAAGCGCTGCACCGGCACGAAGATCTGGCACTGTAACTGATGTACCTGAAAACTGCTCGATTCCATTTATGATTGCGATGTTGCTCTCCACCTGAATGTTTGCACCCATGCGAATAAGCTCATCCACATAGCGGAAACGATTATCAAAAATACTCTCTGTCACAACGCTAGTACCGCGGGCAAGTGCCAGTACAACTGACATCTGCGGCTGCATATCTGTCGGGAAACCTGGATATGGCAGTGTATTTACTGATGTTGCATGAAGTCTCTCTTTACAGACAACACGCACAGCATCATCAAACTCAGAAACCTCACAGCCTATCTCACGAAGCTTAGAGCTTAAGCAGTCTAAATGCTTTGGAATAACGTTTTTAACAGTTATATCACCTCTTGTAGCTGCTGCAGCCATCATAAATGTTCCTGCCTCGATCTGATCAGGAATAACGCTGTACTCAGCTCCATGAAGCTTCTTCACACCTTCAATACGAATCACATCAGTACCGGCACCCTTAATATTAGCACCCATACTGTTCAACATATTCGCAACATCTACAATATGAGGTTCCTTGGCAACATTTTCAAGAACTGTACGTCCCTCTGCCAACGTAGCAGCCAACATAACATTAATCGTCGCACCTACTGATACCTTATCGAAATAAATACGCGCACCAACCAGCTTTTTTGCGTCAACAATAATCATACCATTGCTGATCTTTCCAGTTGCGCCAAGAGCACGAAATCCCTTTAAATGCTGATCAATCGGACGACTTCCGATGTTGCATCCACCCGGAAGGGCAACCTCTGCATGGTGATACTTTCCTAAAAGCGCACCAAGAAGGTAATATGATGCTCTCATCTTCTTTACATAGCTGTTATCTACAACACAGCTTCCGATTGTTTTTCCATTTAATCTGACGGTATGGCGCTCATCGCGTACTACTGCCGCACCTGTCTCACTGATTGCCTCCAGAAGGATATTTACATCCTTTACATCCGGAAGGTTTGTAACTGTTACAAACTCATCTGCCATGATCGCTGCAGCCAGTATGCCAAGCGCTGCATTTTTTGCACCGCCAATAACAACGTCGCCCACCAACGGATTCCCGCCTTTTATTACATATTGTTCCATATATTCCTATCTCCCGTTCCAATCATTAATCGGTATGTTTGGAGTCTGACAGGCTGAAAATACCGGCATGGAGCTAAAACCTCATGGCAGACATTAAATTAACATTGTCTGTTCTGCCACTTGGTTTTATTGGCAATTCAGCTTATCTTTGTCTTTGATTTTTAGTTACATTTATTTTAAGCTATAAGCGTTTCGTGCATTATGACGAATTAAACCTGATTATGACTTGCCTATTTTATCAAGTCTGTTTCATTATAACATACTTTTCGCCTTTGTAAACCTCTTCTAAATAACTTTATGACTTTTATTGCAAAAGGGACATATTCATGTAACAATTTTGTAATATTTTTCTAAAACATGCGTTTGGAATTAGTAACTGACAGCTATTGTCACTCGAACTTTTTTTCGTCAGTGCTTCTTTTTTTCCTTTTTGTCTTTCTTCTTCACACTATAGCCAAAGGTTCCAAGGATGTTGTCAAACGTCTGATATTCCCCATGTGAATATGCGACAAGGTGTGCCTTATTTAAGTCAAGCTTTCCCTTTTCGTCAAGCAGTGACTCATCAACCTGCACAGCTGTTACCTTTGCTAGAAACATATCATGGCTGCCAAGCTCAAGCACCTGCGTCACCTTGCACTCAATATTAACAGGACTTTCTTTTACAAGAGGAACATTCACTGTAGAAGCCTTTTCTCTTGTCAAACCTGTCGCCTCAAACTTGTCCAGATCACGGCCAGAGCGCACACCACAAAAATCTGCTGCCCGGCAAATTTCCTTTGACACGAGATTTATTACAAATTCCTTGTTTTCCTTTAACATATGATGTGAATAACGCTCTTTTCTAACGGAAATATAAGTCATTGCCGGATCAGAACACACTGTTCCAGTCCATGCAATCGTAATTAAATTATCATTTCCTGCACTGTCTGCAACACTTACAAGAACGGCAGGTACCGGATAAAGCATATTGCCAGGTCTCCAAATTTGTTTGCTCATTATTTTCTCACTTTCTTTTTTATCATTTTGTTCTTCATAGCAAGTCTTGCATAAAGTGTGATCTCTTTACTGCATCATCATCTGAATGCCTGTCATTAAAGCTGGTACAAGCTGCTTCTTTCTTGATACAACGCCCGGCAGTTCAACCTTTCCATCTGTCAGCTGTTTTGTAAATGCATATTGAATAATCTTTTCGCAATTTTTGCCATAGCAAAGAAGTATTGTGCTTTCATCTATAATGCTAGTCAGCATCATAAAGATCATATCTACCTTTTGCTGCTCTGCTGCCTTTTCAAGATAAGCTGGCATGCGTGTGCACAGTTCTGACAGCTCATCTGGATTCATTGAACTAATCTGGGCAACGCCAACCTCTAATGATTCCATTGTAAAGCGCTTGTAATCCTGGAAGAAAATCTGCTCCTCTGTCTTATTCTTTAAATTGCTCCCGGCTGCAAACATTTCCTTTGCAAAGCTTTCCAGATCAATTTTTGCAATCATTCCAAGCTTCTCTGCTACCATGCGGTCAATCGCTGTACATGTCGGAGAACGAAACAGCAGAGTATCAGAAATGATGGCACCGCAAAGAAGTCCTGCGATTTCTCTTGTGAGTTCAACCCCCTGCTCCTGATACATCTGGTAAATAATCGTTGCTGTACAGCCAAGCGGCTGATTTCTGAAATATACTGGTGTCATCGTCTCAATCGTACCAAGACGATGATGGTCAATGATCTCTAGAATCTGTGCATCCTGAATACCTCGCACAGCCTGACCGCTCTCGTTATGATCTACAAGAATTACCTGCTTTTTCTTGGCACCGAGAAGATTTCTACGGGAAATGGTGCCTAGATACTGTCCCTGGCTGTTGATGATTGGGAAATCACGATGACGAACAGATGCCATAGTATCACGAATATCGTCTATAAATTCGTCTTCCTCGAAGGTGATCAAATGATCGCGCTTCATAAAGTAACTGATTGGCATACTCTGATTTATAAAACGTGCTGCAGTAAAAGTATCAAACGGTGTGCTTATAACTGTACATCCACGCTCCTGAGCAAGCTTTCTAATTGTTAAAGATACTGGTGCACCCTCGCAGACAACGATGCAGTCTGCTTCCATTTCAATTGCACAAAGCTGTGACTCGTAGCGGTTTCCAAGAATAACTAAGTCATGCTTACTGATATAGCTTTCCATCAAATCCGGGTTTGCTGCTGCAACAAGAACCTTTCCCTTTGTGTAGTAAGCTTTCTCATCTCCAATAAGAAGCGTACCCTCAAGTGTATCTACGATATTGCAGTAACGCGTATGTGCCGTTGATAAAATCTCACTGTCATACGCTTCCATAAAAGAGTCCGTAATATCACTTACTGTTAAAACGCCCTCAAGACGCTTTCTGTTTACAACCGGAACTGTTACAACACGTTCATCCTTCATGATGCGCCATGCTGTCTTTAATGAAATATTTCTCTGAACGCCAGGTGTTCTTCTAAAATCAATGTCTCTGACCTGTGTTCTCACATCCTCAACCAGCTCTGGCTCCTGTATGCCAAAATAGTCAAGCACATATTTTGTCTCCTCATTGACACGTCCTGCCCTGCAGGCAACATATTTCTTGCCATCATCTGACGTATTTTTTAAGTTGGCATATGAAATTGCTGAACAGATTGAATCTGTATCTGGATTTCGGTGACCTACCACAAAAACCTTTGCCATTTCTTCTTTTTCTTCCATCATTTTGCCTCCATTGTTCACAATTTGTTTACATTATATTCATATTAGAGTCATATATAATTTTTATACTTTATACATAAAGAAAAAGAAATTTTCTTCTTTTCTTTATCCATTTTGCATATAGTGTTTTTCATAATCGCCCCGGTTATCTCCCTCAAGATACCGGGGCCTCCTCTTTGTCCGGTTTTCTTTTTTGTACATTTCGTCTAAATTCTATTTTGTCATCAAAGATCACTGTTTTCTTTCATCTGTTCACATTTTACGTAAAAAGCAAAAAGGCTTCGCATATGCATGCAAAGCCCTTTTTTGTGATTATTTTTCTGCACTCTCGGACTCTGTCTCTTCGTTTTCTGTCTGGGTGAGTGTCTCCTTATTTGATGCTTCATCAGAAGCTGCTGCTTCATCAGATGCACTTTCAGACTCAGAAGACTCAACAGATGAAGCCTCTTCGGACGCGTTTACTGTCTCGCTTTGTGTCTGATCTTCTGTATCTTCTTTCTGAATGCCTGCCATATCAGAAAGAATAAAACTTGTGGAACCGTAAGTTGGAAGTGCCGCCTGCTTTGCCTGATACTTGTTGTAGATAGAAACGCCCATCGCACCTCCTACACATGCGATAAACACTACAACTGCGCCCCACATGGCTGCCATAGTCAGACGCTCCTTGCGTTTTTCCTTTTTGATATTCTCACGGCGGTTTTTCTTATAATTCTTATACTCGTCTACTTTTTTCTGACTCATCGTATACCACCTTTCCTTTGCAGACTTATCAGCCTTGCAAGAACTATCTAAAAGTTTATCATACCTTTACAAAAAAATCCAGTTGTTTTTTATTCTGGTTTACTAAGCAAAGCCATTCGATGCAATGGTTTCGCAATTTACGCGGTCACACCCTGGATATGGTAGAAGTTTGCGTATACTCCGTTCTTTGCCATAAGTTCATCGTGGGTTCCCTCTTCTGCTATGCCATCTTCTGTTAATACAAGGATGCGCTTTGCATTTCTGATTGTTGAGAGACGGTGTGCAATTACAAGTGTGGTACGATTTTTTGCCAAATGCTCAAGAGAATCCTGTACGATTTTCTCGCTTTCGTTATCGAGTGCTGATGTTGCCTCATCAAAGATCAAAATTGGCGGATTTTTCAAGAATACGCGCGCCAATGACAAACGCTGTTTTTGACCGCCTGAAAGCTTCACGCCTCGCTGTCCGATATCAGTATTATAACCATCTGGAAGCTGCATAATAAATTCATGCGCATTGGCATTTTTTGCAGCTGCAATTATTTCTTCATCTGTTGCATCCGGCTTTCCATAACGTATATTGTCTTTTACTGTACCTGCAAACAAATAGACATCCTGCTGTACGATTCCTATGTTTCTTCGAAGACTCTTTTGCGTCATCTTTCGAATATCCATACCATCAATATCAATTTCTCCTGATGTTACATCATAAAAACGTGGAATAAGACTACACATTGTTGTCTTTCCTGCACCGGAGGAACCCACAAGTGCCACATATTCTCCCGCCTTAATATCAAGTGTCAAGTTTGACAATACATTTGTATCAGTATCAACATAATGGAACATGACATTCTTAAAAGAGATATCTCCCTGAAGTGTTCCAACATCTACAGCGTGCTTATCATCAACTATATCTGGCTCTACATTCATAATCTCAAGGAAACGCTCATATCCTGAAGCTCCATTTTGAAACTGCTCTGTAAAGCTTACAAGACGCTTAATCGGATCGGTGAAGTTATTGATATACAGCATAAAGGTTACGAGATCCGCAACTTCTAAAGTCTTATTTGTCAAAAATACAGCGCCGGCAACTACTACTACTATAGTAACTAATGTTGTAAAAACGCCCATACCAGAGTTATAAATACCCATTATTTTATACGCTGACTTTTTACTCTCCAAAAAGGCATTATTTCCACTCTGGAACTTACCCATCTCAGCGTCTTCATTTCCGAAGCTTTTGACAACACGTACACCTGAAAGGCTGTCCTCAAGCTGTGCATTAATATCAGCAATACGATCACGATTTCTCTTGAATGCTCTTTTTAATTTTCCATTATATACATAAGCAAACACAAGCATAAACGGAAGGCTCGCTGCCGCACAAAGCGCCAAACCACTATGAATATTTAATAAAATCACCATGGTTCCAATAAATTTGATAAGTGAAATCACTACGTCCTCTGGTCCATGATGAAACAGCTCACTAATGTCAAACAAATCGTTTGTTACTCTTGACATCAATTGTCCAACCTTTTGATTATCAAAAAAGCTAAAAGACAATTTCTGATAGTGGTCAAAGATTTCTGTTCTCATATCTGTTTCCATCTTTGCACCCATATTGTGACCTACTGTTGCAATAAAATAATTGCAGACAAACTCTACTGCAACTAAAGCAATCATAACGACTGCTAGCACAGCAATATCCTTCATCGCCTTGTCTGGCTCTTCATAGATAACTGTGCCCGTGATATAGCGCACTACCATAGGGATAATAAGCGTTACAGCTGCTCCCAGAATAGCAAAAAACATATCTGCTGCAAAGCTGCCCAAATATGGCTTATAGTAGCGTGCAAATTTTTTCCATTTGTTTTCTTTCATGTTTTTCTCTTTCAATTCTCCTCAAACTTTTATATAGCCATGAGGATGAAAAAACATTCGTCCCCATGGCTTTTAACTTCTGTTTATTTTAAAACCATTCTCGCAGCACCGTAGATTCCAGCATCATTTCCAAGCTTTGCCAAAACAACCTTTGCTTTGTTGTCTCCTATGATTTTTGCAAACTTGTGATAATACTTTGTTATGACATCAATAAGCACCTGACCTGCTTTTGACACACCTCCGCCGATAACGAATACATCCGGGTCAACTGTCAGTGCCACATTTGCTACAACTAGTCCAAGATACTTTCCAAGCACCTCAACTGCCTCAACTGCCAGATTGTCCCCTGCCTTTGCAGCATCAAACACATCCTTTGCCGTAACTGTTTCGAGTGTGCGAAGTGAAGATTCCTCCTTGCTTGCAGCAAGAAGCTTATTTGCAATACGTACAACGCCTGTTGCTGATGCATACTGCTCAAGACATCCGTGATTTCCACAATTACAGGTAGCTTCCTCATCTGGATTTACCGTAATATGACCAAGCTCTCCGCCAACTCCTCTGTGGCTAGGTGCGATCTCTCCATTTATGATGATACCGCCGCCAACGCCAGTTCCAAGTGTCAGCAGTACAACATCAAGATAGCCTTCGCCGCCGCCCTTCCACATCTCGCCAAGAGCTGCAACATTGGCATCGTTTCCTGCCTTTACAGGAATTGATAATAACTCTGACAACTCATTTGCCGGATTCTTATCCTTCCAACCTAAGTTTACACAGATGGATACATATCCAGTATCAAGTGTCGGTCCTGGAACACCGATTCCTGCTCCAGCAACATCTTCCTTTGCGATATTCTTTTCAGCTAACTTTGCTTCTACAGATGCTGCTACATCGTTAAGAATATAAGCGCCTCCATCTTCTTTTCTTGTTGGTATTTCCCACTTATCAAGAAGTTCTCCCTCAGTGGTAAAAAGTCCCATCTTTACGGTTGTTCCGCCTACATCAATTCCAAAACAATATTTTTTCATTTTTATCCTCCATCTCATTTCGTTGCAGAAAAATTTTTTCACTGCTTCTATGGTTTGTTAAAAGTATATCATAGTAATTTTTTCTTTTCAATGGATTATTTGATTATAGTTCACACATCATGCAACGAAAGCCCTTCACCTTCGGGCTTTGCTGTAAATACCAGTTGCATTTTTCCTTGACCTTAGCTATAATAGCGACAGCTAATAAATTTTGACCTCATCAAAGAAAGGATATGACATGCACAGCAGACTTGCCAGAGACCGTTACTTCAATGATTTCTTTCGCTATATCAGCAATTCAGGACAGTTTTCTAAGACAAGACAATTTATCCAGCACGGTGATACTAGCGTTTACAGTCACTGCGTTGCCGTTGCCTATGTAAGTTTATGGTTTTCGTATCGTCTTCATCTTTCTGTTTCCAAGCAGAGCCTGCTTATGGGCGCTTTTTTACATGACTATTTTCTTTATGACTGGCATGAGAATGATCCCAGCCATCGTCTGCATGGTTTTACCCATCCAAAGCGTGCTCTAATCAATGCCACTGCTGACTGGAATTTAAGTGACCGCACTCAAAATATCATTCTGCGCCATATGTTTCCGCTGACACCTGTTCCGCCAGCCTGCCGTGAAGCCTGGCTTGTATGCCTGGCTGATAAGGTTTGTGCACTTGCAGAGACATTTCATATGACCGAACAATTTTTTGCAAGCATTAAGTATCCATATGACATAAAAAATCCCAGACCGTGGTAAAACACGGCTGGGATTTTCTTATTTTATTAACAAAGCGTCTGCTTTCTAATAAATCCAACGCCAATCGGATACGGACCTGTATGAACTGAAATCGTTGCGCCAATCTGAAAACAAGGGCATTCTGCCTCTGTTATCATACCGTCAAAAGCTGACAAAATCTGCTTTTGAAATGCAACAGCTTCTTCACGGTCATAACCAAACCCAATACATAGCTGCCACTTTTTCATGTCGATCTTTCGCTCTTCTATATACTGCTTTAAAAGCTCAATTACCTTAGCCATAGAAGCTTTTCTGCTTCTGCTAATGCCAGAGCTATAAATCTCGCCATCCTTCAATGTAATTAACGGCTTAATTCCAAGCACTGATGCCGCCAATCCAGAAAGCTTTCCAATACGTCCGCCATGCTTTAAATAATCAATGCTTCCAATTGTAAAGAAGATTCTTCCGCTCTCACGCATATCAAGAAGCTCCTTTACACAAGCCTCCATCGGCACGCCTGCATTGCACATTTTTGCGGCTTCAAGTACAAACATTCCCTGCAAAACAGTATTAACCATCGAATCAATCACTTCAATTTTGGCATCTGGATATGTTTCAAGAAGAATATTTTTTGCATTAGTTGCTGACTGTACAGAACCGCTGAACTTCGATGTGATGCAGATACAAACGATTCCCTTTCCTTGCTTGATAATCGGCTCAAAAACTTCCATATAATCCTGCACAGATGGAAGAGATGACTTTGGAAATACACCTTTATTATCTACCATTTTCTGATAGAAATCGCGCACACCAATATCCACGCCTTCCTTCATATAATTTTTCTCATCAAATGATACATAAAACGGTACAACCGTGATATTTTCTTTGGCAGCCAGATCCTTTGGCAGATCACAGGAGCCATCACTGATAATGCAATACTCTGACATAAAACTGCACCTTTCTATTTTTTTCACAAGCTCTCGCTTAGTTTTTATCTTCCTTGAATCATGGTATCACTAATTTTTTATTGTGTCAATAATAAAACGAGATCTGGTTTTGAAAACTACTTTAATTATTACTGTTCATGCCTCATGCTACGAAAGCCCTTCGGTGCAATGGTTTCGTCGCCGGACCAAACTCCGCAGGTTCCTTTTTTGTTCTTTCTTATTATACATTAATTTGAAAGACCTGCTCCAAGTGTCCGGCTCGTGAAATCCATTCACCTTCGGGCATTGCCGCAATATTGACTTATCCATGAACAGTAACATTTAATTAATTTTATACAAATAGCTTCTTCCACATTTTCCGCTTCGTTCTACCAGTCCTAACTGCCAGAGGATAAGAAGTACTGTTCCTGCCAGCTTTCGTGGTATTTTCACTAACTTTGCCAGATCTTCACTTGTGAATGGTTCTTCTAGCTCTAATGGCAGAAACTGCAGATAGTCTTTGGGGGTGTCTAGAATTACTTCGTCTTCGAGGCGAAGCGGCAGTCTGTCATAACGCTTCGAGCCTCTCTTTTTATCTCTGCTCCAGCCATTTAATAAGCGATACTCTTCCATATCCATCAAAACAAGACGCACATGAAAATTAGGATTCTGTAAAAAGTCGCGAATCGTATACAATTCTTTAAAGGCAAGATAGGGATTTCCTTTTTTCGGTGATTTTCGTTTCTGTGTTATTTCACCTGTTTCTTCATTGATCCAGCAAACCCACTTATCATAAGAAATCGGATATACTACTGTTACAGGATAGAGCGGCAAAAATTTTTCAAGTTTTTGTTTCAGGCGATATAATGCGCGTGTCTGAATCTCTATCACTTCACTTCCCGTAAAAATATCGGCAACACTTTTTTCAAGAATAATTTCATGGTGTGACTGATCCTGTTCATAATAATATTTTAAGACAGCATGAACTGTCTTTTCCGAGAGTGTTCCTATTCCATCCCTCACATGATCCTTTCCCACAACCTGTTCTAATGCATACGCAAAGCGTTCCCGCTGATTCTTCGTTGTACGTATCATTTCTGGCTGTATATTATTTGCCATCTTTAGTTTCTCTTTTCTTTACATTTTATCTTGATTTTTTAAATCTTTTGTGTATAATATGTATATACCGATATGTAGTTTTAAAAACTACATATAGTAATATTCATATAAAACTATTAATAACTATTTTATCAGGAAAGGCAGGTATGATTATGAATACATCTACAGCATATTACAGCGGCGCTGAATCTATTTCAAATAAAAAATTTGCAAACAATCAGGCCCGGCGCCATACCCTATATATTAAAGACCCAGCAAGTGCAATAACACATTTTATCGGTGCTATTTTTTCACTCGGTGCATCTTCACCGCTTTTAATAAAAGCTGCGCAGACTCATCAGCCTGTAAATATCATTGCAATGATCATTTACTCAATCAGTCTTGTTGCTCTTTATTCTGCAAGCACAGCTTACCACACTATTCCAGCAGGACACCCTTATGAGGAAACGCTCAAAAAGCTTGACCATATGATGATTTTTGTGCTGATTGCCGGAAGCTACACACCAGTATGCCTCTTAGCAATTCCTGGCATGACAGGCTATATTCTGTTGGCAGTCGTGTGGATTATTGCACTTCTTGGCATGGGCTTTAAATATTTCTGGGTTTACTGTCCAAAGTGGATCTCTTCTGTTTTGTATATTGCACTTGGCTGGGCATGTGTCTTTGCATTTCCTCAGCTTCTAAATACACTGAGCACAGGATGCTTCTTATGGCTTCTTGCCGGCGGTCTTATTTACACTGCAGGCGGTGTCATCTATGCACTAAAATTGTCTGCTTTTGAAAATCGCCACATCAATTTTGGATGCCACGAGATTTTTCATCTGTTTGTAATGGCTGGCAGCTTTTGCCATTATATCGTGATGTATGTCTACCTGCTCCAATAATAAAAAGCCCCTTGATGGGGGCTTTTTTATTTTACTCTAACTCTGCTGCCAGCGCACTCATCTGCTCCTTGATCTGTGGCTTTGCCTGTTTGGTAACTGCACCGCGCACAGTCACTACCGGCTCTGCAAATGTCAGTTTCTTGCATCCTTCAAGCATCTTTTGCATCACCTTTGCTGCCATTGGTGCCCAACTGCCATTTTCGATAAAGCCAACAATGCGGTTTTGATAGTTATGCTCAACAAGCTGATTAATAAATGTCTTCATACACGGATAACAGTCTGCATTATAGGTGATTGAGGCTAACACTAAACTGTTACAGCAAAATGCGTCAGCTACAGCCTGTGACATATCGCATCTTGCTAGATCATGCACTATTACTTCCTTTCCATTTTTGCGAAGCTCTTCTGCCATCATAAGCGCTGCTTCTTTTATATTTCCATATACAGATGCATAGGCAATCACAACTGCCTTTTTCTCTGGTGTGTAAGTTGACCACAGCTGATAAAGATTTACATAGTGAGACAGATCACTTGTCAGTACCGGGCCGTGAAGCGGACAGATTACTGCAATATCAAGCGCAGCTGCCTTCTTTAAAAGTGCCTGCACCTGAACACCATATTTTCCTACAATACCAATATAGTAGCGTCTTGCTTCATCATCCCACGGCTCATCACAGTCGAGTGCACCAAACTTTCCAAAGCCATCAGCTGAAAACAGTACCTTCTCACTGCTCTCATATGTAACCATAACCTCTGGCCAATGCACCATAGGCGCCATCACAAAATGAAGTGTATGTGCACCTAATGAAAGTTCACTCATCTCAGAAGCAACAATTCTTCTGTCTGCATAATCATTTCCAAAGAACTGCTTCATCATGACAAATGCCTTTGCAGTTGCCACTACTGTTGCCTGCGGATATTCCTCTAAAAAGCGGCTGATATTTGCAGAGTGATCTGGCTCCATATGCTGAACTATAAGATAATCTGGCGTACGTCCTGCAAGCACTGCCTTTACATTTGCCATCCATTCCTCTCCAAAATGAATATCTACAGTATCCATAACTGCAATCTTCTCATCGAGAATCACATAAGAATTATAGGACATGCCGTTTGGAACTCGGTACTGTCCCTCAAATAAATCAACCTGATGGTCGTTAACTCCAACATAACGAATTGAATCTGTCACCTGCATAATTTTATCCTTTCATGTCATAATGTCATTTTGTTTGAATAATTATTGTTTTGTTTGAATATTCTTTTTGCATTCATTTTGAATATTCTTTATCAACGCGCTTTGCGAATAATGACTGTCTTACTCTGCAAGTCCAAATGCATCATGCACTGCATTCATCGCACGCAGCGCATCCTTCTCTGGAATCAATACTGTTATACGAATCTCAGATGTTGCAATCATGTTAATATTGATATTTTCATTATACAGACACTCAAACATCTTTGCTGCAACACCTGGATGAGACATCATACCTGATCCAACTACTGAAAGCTTTACAACATCACAATTGTATTCGATATGATCAAATCCAAGCTGATCTTTACAGCTGTTTAACAGCTCGACTGCTTCATTCAAGTTATTGTGCGACACAGTAAAGGAAATATCTTTTGTTCCATCACGTCCTACAGACTGAATGATAATATCGACATTTATATTATTCTTTGCAAGCGTATGGAACAGCTTAAATGCACTTCCTGGCACATCTGCTATTCCTATTACTGAGATACGATCTGCCTCCCTGTCAAGTGCTACACCGCTGATCAACATTCTTTCCATTTTCTTTCCAACTCCCTTCACAATTGTTCCTTCGGACTCATTTAAACTAGAGCGCACAACAAGCTGTACGCCGTATTTTTTTGCAAGCTCAACACTGCGGCTGTGCAGCACTCCTGCGCCAAGCGCAGCCAAATCAAGCATCTCATCATATGAGATAGACTCAAGCTTTCGTGCAGTCGGCACAAGCCTTGGGTCAGCAGTATAAACACCATCAACATCGGTATAGATTTCACAAGCATCAGCATGAAGCACAGCTGCAAGTGCAACTGCTGTTGTATCTGAGCCTCCGCGTCCAAGTGTTGTATAATCATCATATTTATTTACACCCTGAAAGCCTGTCACGATAACGATCTTTCTGTCATCGAGCTCACGGCGAATACGCTCCGTGTCAATTTTTTTCAGACGAGCATTTCCATACGCACTTGTTGTCCTCATTGGTACCTGAAATGCATTTAATGATACAGCACGAACACCAAGCTGTGCCATAGCCATAGCCATTAATGACACAGACATCTGTTCTCCGATTGTAAAGAGCATATCCATCTCTCTTTTTGGTGGATTTGGGTTGATATCCTTTGCTTTTGCGATAAGTTCATCTGTATATTTTCCCATCGCGGAAAGTACGACTACCACGTCATTTCCAGCCTCATAATCGCGAATACAGCGCTTTGCTACATTAAATATTCTGTCTTTGTCGGCAACTGAAGTTCCGCCGAATTTTTTTACTATCAGCATGTTCACTCATTTCTCCGCAAAAAGCGGTCTTTCTTATATTTTATAATAATACCAGTACCCCATATGGTGCTACCTCATAGGTACCTTCAATCTCGTTTCCTGTCAAACGATCTGTTACTTTTTTCTTTAACGTAATCTCGCACGATTGTGCCTTATAATTTAACACAAAGTACTGATCACCGCGCTTTGCAAGCTCACATCCTTCTGGAAGCACAAGCCATGGTGCCGGTGTCTGAATATTAAGTGTCTCTAAAAAGGCATCTGCTGTCTCTTCTGCAAAACAGCCGCCAAAATAAATGGCTAGTCCCTTGCCCGTATTCTTTGTCACAAGCGCTGGCTTTCCATCATAATAGTTGCCCTCGAAAAAGCCCTCTGCCTTACCACCAAATGCCGGCTCTAGCACATCATTAAATACAGGTGCCGGAATGCGCTTTTTATTCCAATTGACATATTCCATTGGCTCCCCTGGCGCCAGGAATGTAAAATCTTCTACTGTAACACCGCAAAGCTCTGCTGCTTCGCCTGGCATTGGCTGCATCGGGCAGCGTCCGTAGATATCCTTATATCCAGTGCGGCATCCCATGACAAGCTTTCCGCCATTTGCCACGTACTGAGTTAGAATTTCAACGCGCTCTTTTGTGAGGATTGCAGCATGAGGATATACGAGCAGTTCATATTTCTCCAGATCCTTAAGATTTGTTTCTTCCCTGAAATCCACAAAATCAAATGGTATGTGTTTTTTCTGAAGAGAACGAAACCATCCATCTGTACTGAAGTTTCTAAGCGGACCATGCCATACATCCTTTTGTCCATCCCACTCATTGTCGTAGTCGCATAAAATGCCTACAGCTGCCTCATATGGATGACCAGCTATGTCCTTAATTGCCTCAAAATCTGCCTTTACCAAAGACAGTTCTTCAAGACGACGATTCGGGCGATTACTGTAATCATTTAATCCATGCCAATAGATTTCAGTTCCAAATGAGCAAGTTCTCCAACGGAAGAAGCTTACAAAATCTGCTCCGTGCGCAACAGACTGCATAGTCCAAAGACGCAGCTGTCCCGGCTTCGGGCTTGCCTGATGAATCCTAAAATTCCAGCCGCCAGGTCCTGCCTGCTGCTCCATAATGCCAAACAACGGTGAAATAGCTCTTGTTCTTGCCAGATTGAAAGAAGAATTTCTATCCTTCAAATCACCTTCACCGCCATCAGGACGATCCATAGCATAGGCAAAGTTTGGATAGCTGTCGTACATGATAAAATCTACACCCGACTCCATCAGCTTTTGATAGTCAAGATTTCCAAAAATACCATTTGTTGTGATAAAGCGATCCCCTGCTGTCTCTCTTACAATTGACGCCTGCAGTGCCAGATAGTGGACTGCACTGTGAGAAATAAAACGAACCTGCTCAAGCTGCATATGCGGATTTGCAATGCCTGTGCCCACTGTACTTCTTCTTGCCAGATGAATCTGATCCCAATCTGTGTACGTCTGACTCCAGAATATCGTACCCATCTTCTCGTTAAGATTATCAAGAGTACCAAAACGCTCCTTTAAAAAGGCGCGAAATGCCTCATGATCACTCTCGGAATAATACTCATTTGTCTCACAGTTAACTTCATTATCAAGCTGCCATCCAATAATGCAGTCATACTTATTAAAATGCTCTGCCATGCGTCTTGTAATCTTCTCGCAGAACTCTAAATATTTTGGTGAAGTTAAATTATGCTGGCATCTCATACCATGGTACATCAGATTTCCATCACCATCTGCATTTAATGTTTCAGGATATTTTTCAGACAGCCATGCCGGCGGTGTTGCTGTAGGCGTGCAAAAAACAACCTTCATATTTTCTTCGGCAGCAAGCGCCAGAAATTCATCCCAGAATGAAAAGTCATATTTTCCTTCTTCTGGCTCCATAAGTGCCCATGAAAACTCAGCAAGACGAATTACTTCAATGCCATACTGCTTCATGCGCTGCAAATCGTCTTTCCACAGCGCACGATCCCAGTGCTCCGGATAATAACATACACCAAGCGTCAATTTTTCCATCTCGATTGAATGTCTCATTTTATTATCGTACCTATCCTTTCTCTTGTCTGATGAACCTTTCTGTATTTTCCCTTCATGGTGCGCTTAGGAAGTTCCTCTAGTACAAGCGCACCCTTTCCATTTAAAATCTCCACATATGTGATACTCTCGCGAATGTCAATCGCTCCAATATCAGTCTTTCCATCTACGCCGTCAATACTGCTGATCGCGCCAACAACATCACCGCTTCTTAACTTCGATTTTTTTCCACCGCCAATTGTAAGATTCATAATCTGTCCGCCAAACACATCCTGCTTCTTCTTTTTGCGCGGACGCTTCTGACGCTGACGCTTTAAAAAAGCACTGCGGGCATTCTCAACATCCTCAGCTGCCGGCGGCTTTAAAATTGCCAATCCTACTCCAGTAAAAGACTCAATCGAGTTAAGCATTTTTTGCTCGTCTTCGCGGATCAGACTTACAGCACGGCCTGTCTCTCCTGCACGTCCTGTTCTGCCAATCCGATGAACATACACTTCCTTGTTAGTCGGAAGATCGTAATTAAATACATGTGTAATATTTTGAAAATCTACACCTCTTGCCGCCACATCTGTTGCAATAAGAATACGAAAGCCCTGTGCCCTAAAATCTTCAATTGTTCTTGTGCGCACCTTCTGATCAATCATACCATGAAGCATACCACATGCAATGCCTTCTTTTCTCAAACGGTAATATAGTACCTCGACCATCTCTCTTGTACCGCAAAAAACCATGGCATTATCTGGATTTTCCATAGTAAGAATATCAAGAAAAAGAGGAAGCTTCTTCTCGTCCTCGTCAACAAAATAGCCAACCTGCTCAATTGTATCTGCTGTCTCTGTATCATTTTCAATTTTAACTTCAAGCGGCTCATGCATAAACTGCGCGGCAAGCGCTTCAAGACGTTCTCCCATAGTTGCAGAAAACAGCATAAACACTGGCTTTCCCTCAAGATGCATCAAAATATTTCTGACATCTTCAATAAAGCCCATATCCAGCATCAAATCAGCCTCATCAATCACGACATAACGCACTTTCGAAAGATCAAGCGTGCCTCTCTTACAATGATCAAGCACACGTCCCGGCGTACCAACTACGATATGTGTCTTTTGCTTTAGAGTTAAAATCTGCTTTTCCATTGGGAAGCCGCCGTACAGCACCGGAACCTTCAGACGCTTAAAACGGCCAATAGCGTAGAGTTCGTCCTTCACCTGAAAGGCAAGCTCTCTTGTCGGCTCTAAGACAAGTGCCTGCGCAGTATTCTGCTCCCAATCGGCAAAATTGCAGATCGGAATCGCAAATGCTGCCGTTTTTCCGCTTCCTGTCTTTGACTTTGCAATGATATCGCGTCCATTTAAAATGGACGGAATCACAGCAGCCTGAATTTCTGTCGGCTGTGTATAGCCAAGCGCATCAAGTGCACCTAAAATATCCTCCTCTAGCGGATACTGTCGAAACTGATTTTCCATATTTTCCTATGTTTTCCTTACTTTTTTAATTAATCAAGCTTGTAACTATTCAGAACCCCATTCGCAAAATCGCATCTTCGATGCTTCTATTTTGCTCATGTGGTTACCTCGCCATATAAAATTGCTATTCTGTCTGAATGCAAGCATTCACAGAAAGCAATTTTGCATGGCTCTGAATAGTTACTCAAGCTGTTCTAAAATGGATGTGCCGATTGTTCCCTTTGGCATAGCTACACCAAAGTTATCTGCAATCGTAGCTCCAATCACAGCAAAACAATTCTGATCGTCGATTCTTCCACTAGTCTTCATAGATGGTGAATAAGCTAAAAATGGTACGCGCTCCTTTGTGTGATCAGTTCCCTTAAAGGTCGGATCATTTCCATGATCTGCTGTCACAATAACAAGATCATCTTCCTTCATCTTCTCTAAAAACTGTCCTAACAGTACATCAAACTTTTCAAGCTCCTCTGCATAGCCCTGCGGATTTCTTCTGTGTCCCCAAAGCGCATCAAAATCAACAAGATTAGTAAAGCAAAGTCCTGTAAAGTCCTGATCAAGACATTCAATAGTCTGCTCCATTCCCTGCACACTGCTCTTTGAGCGAATCGCCTGCGTAATTCCCTCTCCATCAAATATATCGCGAATCTTTCCGATACTGATAACATCAAAGCCAGCTTCCTTTAATGCGTCCATTGCTGTTTTTCCATATGGCTTAAGCGCATAGTCGTGACGATTTGCTGTTCTTTTAAACTCGCCCTTTTTCTTTCCCACATAAGGTCTTGCAATGACACGTCCCACCTTCCACTCTGGCTTCATAGTCAACTCTCTGGCAATCTTACAGCAGCGATACAGCTCATCTAATCCAAATGTCTCCTCATTTCCACAAATCTGAAGAACAGAATCAGATGAGGTATACACGATCATGGCACCTGTCTTTATTTCTTCTTCTGCAAGTTCATCTAAAATCTCTGTTCCGCTGGCTGCCTTATTTCCAATCACGCGATGACCAGTTTCCTTTTCCAGTGCCTCAATTAATTCTTTAGGAAATCCAGTATCGGTAAAGGTCTGAAATGGTGTCTTGATCTCAAGACCCATCATCTCCCAGTGACCAGTCATGGTGTCCTTGCCGTTGCTTTTTTCATTTAATCTCGCATATTTTCCAATGCACTCTGACGGCTGTGGACTTGTCAAAACAGGGGCTGGATGAAGCTGTGTCAATCCCATGTGAATAAGATGGGGGATCTTAATCTCCGGCACCTTATCTGCAATATGACCAAAGGTATCACAGCCTGTATCCCCATACTCAGCTGCGTTATCCATGGCACCGATTCCAAATGAATCAATCACAATCGTAAAAATACGACGATACTTCATATATAAAAACCTCCTGAAATTTTTTTCTTTTTCTAACCTTTAGTATACCAAAAAGCAATTTTTATGTAAAGTAGCTCGGTCATTGTCAAGCAATTTCTTTTGTGATACAATGCAAATCAGAAACAACTATTGGAGGAAACTTTTTTGAATCAACCAAAAAACACAAACTCGCCTGTCATTTTAATTGCAGACGATGACCGTGATATTTTATCTATTATAGAAACAATTCTTCAGGAAGATGGCTATCAGACACTTGCTGCTTCTGACGGTGAGCAGGCTGTTATGCTTGTTCAAACACATGCAGTACAGCTTTTGATTCTTGATATTATGATGCCAAAAATGAATGGTCTTCAGGCCGCCACACAAATTCGCAGACTGACAAATGCACCGATTTTAATGCTGTCTGCAAAAGGTGAACAAAGTGACCGCGTGATCGGGCTGAATATGGGAGCCGATGATTATCTTGTAAAGCCATTTTTCCGTGATGAGCTTCTTGCACGCGTCCATTCTCTGCTGCGCCGCTATTTGTCGCTTGGCTCCGCCTCTGATAATTCAGGCAGTCTTTTGCAATATTATGAGCTGACGCTGAATACGGAGCTGAAGAAATTATATGTGCGCGGCGATGAGGTGCGCCTGACTGCCACGGAGTATAAAATCATGTCTCTTTTATTATCCAGACCGGGGCGCATTTTTCCCGCAGAGGAAATCTATGAGCGTGTCTGGGAGCAGGACAGCTATTCAGTCGAAAATACTGTTATGATACATATCAACCGGCTGCGCAAGAAAATTGAGCTGAATCCAAAAAAGCCGGAATACTTAAAGGTGGTGTGGGGAATTGGTTACAAAATTGAGAAATAATAAAATCTTATGTATTATATGGATGCTTTTTTGTTCCTTCTTTTTCATTACGGCAATCAGGCAATATTCTATTGATTCTTTAGATGGATATTTTTGCCGTCATTCTATCGACTATACAAATCAGTATTCACTAACGCCTCCTACAACACCTGCTTATACCACAGAAGATATTTCTGCAAGCTACACTGTTGTCTCCTATTTAGATAATGTTACTATGCCTACAGCTTCTGACTATACCGGCTATACAGCTTTTATATTCTATATGACTATGGCTGGTTTTCTTCTATGCATAATTGGAGGCTTCTTTTTTAATGGCTTTCATCCAACACTTTATCAGGAAGTATTTCTTTTTTTATTTTTCTTTTGTCTGTTTCAGCTTCTAGGAGACAGCCTTCCTGTTTTGATTTACCAAAATTTTGGTAAGCTTGTTTGGCCTTTTCTATTTCTTTGCATTGTTCTAGGCATGATCTGTGCTGTCAGTCTGCTTTGCTTTTTATGGAGTTGGAACAGCAAAGGCTTTCATGGCAGTCTATTTGGTGAATGGCTTTTTCAAAAAATCTCTGCCAAAAAGCTTTCATCTCAGATTTTCTATGTTATTCTTACATCTTTTATTTTATCTGCAGCTGCCTGCGCCGTACTCATTAGAATTGTCCGAACTTATTTTTACAATTTTCAATCCTCAAAATTTTTTATACCATTTTTTGTTTTTACTTCACTGATTATCTTTATTAGTATTCTTTTTTTCTTTTTAATAGGACGTCACTCGATAACAGCAGATATGGACTTAATTATCCAAAAAAGTATTCGCACGATTTTGGAACAGGAACGGTTAAAAGTGGACTTAATAACAAACATTTCTCATGACTTAAAGACACCGCTTACTTCCATTATCGGCTATGGTGAACAGCTTTCCAGACAGATGCTGTCACCAGAGGCAGATGTGCTTGTTTCTAAGCTTAATCATAAAAGCGTATATCTTCTTGATATGGTGGAGGAAGTTTTTGAACTCTCCAAAGCCTCAAGCGGTCATTTGCCGATGAAACGCGAAACTATTGATATTGGACGTCTTTTGGAACAAACACTTGGTGAGATGGACGAAGAGCTTTGTGCATCTGATTTTCAATTAAAAAAGGATTACCCTCTTACTGGTATGCTTGTCTTATGTGATGGTCTTCATATGCACCGCGTTTTTCAAAATTTATTTGATA
Source organism: Anthropogastromicrobium sp. (assembly GCF_037349415.1). Taxonomy (NCBI): domain Bacteria; kingdom Bacillati; phylum Bacillota; class Clostridia; order Lachnospirales; family Lachnospiraceae; genus Anthropogastromicrobium; species Anthropogastromicrobium sp. The sequence continues at coordinate 91,862 of NZ_JAXWCK010000027.1, read as the reverse complement.
ATGCATTAAAATATGCCTGCCCACAGACACGAATCTTCATTCACGCCAGTCAGCGCAGTGATCAGTTTTGTGAAATTCGCATTCGAAACACCTCGCGTGTTCCGCTTGATTTTGATCCTGAGGAAATTACAAAACGGTTTGTTCGCGGTGAAAAAGCCAGAACTGGAGAAGGAAGCGGTCTTGGTCTTGCCATTGCAAAAACTTACACAGAAAGCTGCGGCGGTCAATTTCATATTGTGATAGAGGATGACTGCTTTATTGCCATAATATGTCTGCCGTCAATCACATCATGAAAGAGTTTTGAAAGAGTTTTATCGCCTTCGATGAAAGATTTTTCCAATACAATACACCTGTAAATCAATTAAACGGCAGGTGATATTATGAACGAGAAAAAACATGAAAAAAATTATGGAATTGAATGGCTTCGCATTTTATCTATGTATATGGTGGCGGTTCTTCATACACTGGGACAAGGCGGTATTTTAGGCTCTTTTAAACAGGGTGATCTTAGTTTTTCTATTGCATGGTTTCTAGAAACAGCGGCTTTTGGCGCTGTTGACTGCTTTGCACTAATCAGCGGCTATGTTGGATATCACTCACATTCTCGTTATAAAAAAGGTCTGCGCCTTTGGTTTCAGACCTTTTTTTACACGCTTGGAATCACCATTTTATTTGCCATATTTATGCCTGAAGCTGTCACAAAGGATCAATGGATTGCTGCCTTCTTTCCTATCATGAAAAAGCAATATTGGTATATGACAGCCTACGCCGGATTATTTATTTTAATCCCAATTTTAAATCGTGCGATTGTCAATCTTTCTGGAAGAGAGCTTCTCAAGATTTGTATTGCTATTTTTCTTGTATTTTCGCTTATTCCCACGCTTTTAAATGAAACTGTTTTCGGTCTTGGAGGCGGCTACAGCGCAATCTGGCTTTTGCTTCTCTATATTTGCGGAGGCTTCTGGGGAAAATACCACGAAATTTGCCTGACACACTTGCCAGATTTTTGTTTTCGTCATCGTCTTTTTCTACCATTTTTATTTTATCTGCTTTGCACAACTATAAGCTTTCTGTTAAAAATGTTTGGCTTTTCCCAATATGTCAGCTACACCTCGCCAACTATTTTACTTGGCTCTTGTGCCTTATTCTTTCTTTTTTCTCTTATGCCCTGCAGCAAAAAGAGCAGTCGCGTAGCTTCATTTCTCGCCCCTTCTGCTCTTAGCGTATATCTGATTCATGTGCATCCTCTGATATGGAATCATCTGATGCTTTATTTTGCCATCGGCCATTTTCCTTCTGGTCCTATGCTTTTTGTCTGGGTTATAACTGCCGCTCTTTGCATTTACCTTATATGCACAATTATTGATCTTCCAAGAAGATTACTATGGTACATAGCGGCACGTTTTTTTACAAAGCAGTACTAGGCTCTGTTTTATTAAGCGCTACTACTGCCTTGAAAAGATCACCGTCCGTTACAAGATGAAGCGATCCATTCTGCAGTCTCATAAGGCTCTGTGCAATTGAAAGTCCAAGACCATTTCCGCTTGTGCTTCTGGAATTATCGCCTCTTTTAAAGCGCTCAAACAACTCATCTTCTGATAGATTGAGCTGATTTTTTGAAATATTTTTCAGCGTAATCTCTACCTGATCGTGCTCTTTCACAGCCACGTCCATGTAGACACGTGTATTTTCAAGTGCATATTTACAAATATTGCCAAGCAAATTATCGAAAACACGCCACAGCTGACTTCCATCTGCCAGAACAAAAATATCATCTGGTAATGGTGAGGCAATGAGTGTCAAATTTTGTTCAGCCAGGCGCTGCTCATACTCACCTGATATCTGCGCCAAAAGCACATTTAAATTACATGGCTTTATTTCAACATGAATATTTCCTGTAGATGCCTTTGATGCCTCTATCAAATTTTCAATAAGACGCTTCAATTTCTGCGACTGCTTTCCAAGCACCTCTGCATATTCTTGTATATTTGGATTATCTGTCTTTTCCTTAGTGATTAAATCAGCATAGTTTATAATGGAAGTCAACGGTGTTTTAATATCATGCGAAACATTTGTGATTAGCTCCGTGCGAAGACGCTCACTTTTTAATCTCTCCTCAACAGCCTTGTTAACTCCCTCACCAATTCGATTTAAATCTTCTCCATGTGCCCTTAAAGAACCGCACATATGGCTTGTATCTACGCGGTAGCCGTCCTGTCCGTCCCTAAGCGCTTCTCCTGCAATCTTTAGCTTATAAAAGCACAGGCAAAGATACCAGAATGCACTTGGAATTAAAATCACAAGCACAGCACAAAACAAAAAACGAAGCGTAGAACCGACTGTTCCATTATAATTGCGTACACTGGCAAAAAGACTTGCCAAAAATAAAAATAGAAGTACACTTACAATGCTGCAGCTGACCATAAAAGGGATCACGATTCCTGCTCTTCGTGCTGCACTATTTATCTTTTCATAGAGAGAACCGCTTGTAAGAAGTCCTCTGTCCTTTCTTTGAACAATATTTTCACAAAAATGCATCAGCACAGCTGAACCGAGCATTCCAATATATGTGTACTCTCCCGAGCTGATTGACATACAAAGAAGGATTACTTCTGCTGCAAAATAAATAGCTGCGCAGCATTCAATTGGCATGCCATAAAGCCCATTTGGATGCTTTAATTCTTTCTGAGCCTTTTTGTGAGCACGACAAATAATAATCTTTGCACCATGATAAAAGAAAAATGCACATACAAGAACAAACAATAAAGCTGATGCTACATTTCCAAGCTCTCCCAAACCATAACGCTGCAGTATACCAATCTGATATCTAAGCTCACGTAAAAACATGATCATACAAAAACCAGTCATCATGCACATAAAATAAGCTAATATGTATGCTGGAAATGTAGCAGACAGTTTTTCTGGCTTTAATTTTTCTTTTAATTTTCCCATAAATACTCCTTTCCTGCTAAATTTACTCAAACTTATATCCCTGTCCCCAGACAACCTTAAAGTGTCTCGGATCTGATGGCTCTATCTCAAGCTTTTCTCGCAAGTGGCGAATATGTACAGCTACAGTTCCTTCGCTTCCTATCGGCGTATCCTTCCAAACCTCGCTGTAAATTTGTCTTGGTGAAAAAACCTGCTTTGGATGAGACATTAAAAATTTTAAGATCTCGTATTCAGTTGGAGTGAGTGATACTTCTTCGCCGTCCATTGTGACCTGCTTTGTGCGATCATCAAGCGTCACACCTCCACAGCTAAGCACTTCTTTTTTGTTGCTGTCTTCGCTGCCTCCCAACTTATTATATCTGCGAAGCTGAGAACGCACTCTCGCCAATACCTCAATTGGATTAAATGGTTTTGTAATATAATCATCTGCACCTACATCAAGACCTAGCACCTTATCAGCGTCTTCACTTTTTGCAGTTATTAAGATAACTGGAACATTACTCTTTTCGCGTATCGCACGAAGCGCTGTGATTCCATCCATCTCTGGCATCATGATATCCAGAAGAACAAGCGATACATCACCTTTTTTTACAAAATCAAGTGCTTCTCTTCCCGTATATGCGCATAGAAGCTCATAGTTTCTGTTCGACAAGTAAATCTGAAGTGCCCTGACAATATCCTTATCGTCATCGCATATTACGATCTTGTCGATTTTTTCAGCAGAGGCTGCTGTTTCTTTTTTATCTATATTAACATTATTATTCATACTCATTTTTTCAATGCCCTTTCTCTTTTCTGTCCATAGTATACAATCTTTTAGTTTAAGAATAAACAGGGAAAATCTTTAAATTTTGTTTAAGAAGGGGGCAAAAGGGCAGGCTGTAAAATAAATCAGCCTGCCCTAAATTCATTTTTTGTTTGATAAACATTTATACAAGACTGTGTTCTCTTGCTGCCTCGATTTTTCCTGTCTTATTTAAATAAATATAATAAATAATGAACAGTACCGACGTTACCACCCATGACAATGGATAGCTAAATAAAATATTTGTGATTGTTCGATTTTGCGGAACTGCAATAAACAGCCATAAAAGACGAAGCACACACACACCGCCACATGTCATAAGCATTGGTGTGAATACAAAGCCCATGGAACGCACTGTTCCTGAAATTACCTCAATTGTGACATATGTAAAATAAATTGGTGTTAAGAAATATAAAATCTGCATTCCAATCTCAATAACCTGTGCATCTGTTGTGAATAGCATATAGACGTATCGTCCAAAGAAATGAAGAATTACACTTAATCCGATGCTTGCGCCAAGTGCCATACCTAAGCAAATCTTCATACTTTTACGAACACGATCTAGCTTTCCTGCACCGAAGTTTTGACCGGCAAATGTGGATACTGATACACCAAATGCATTCATGATCATCCAGAATACCGCATCGATCTTAGAATATGCTGTGTATGCTGCCATTGTATTGCTTCCAAGCAGATTTACATTGGACTGAATGATGATATTAGCTATGTTATACATAACTGACTGTAAACCTGCCGGGACACCGATCTGAATGATACGAATGAGCAGCATCTTATGGAAGCGAACCTTACTCCACTTCAGGCGATAGCACTCATTGGTTCTCATCAGACAGAATGTGATTAGTACTGCACTGATAAACTGGGAAAGAATCGTTGCAATTCCTACTCCCTGAACAGACATGCGAAACACTACGACAAATACAAGGTCAAGCACAATATTTACAAGACAAGAGAAAATCAAAATGTAGAGTGGTCGCTTGGAATCTCCGACAGCTCGAAGGATTGCTGCACATATATTGTAATATAGATTCGGGATCATACCGATAAAATAAATCTTGATATATGTTTCTGCAAGATCAATCACTGTATCTGGTGTCTGCATCCACTCAAGTGCTGTCCTTGCAAAAATAAATCCAATTGCACTTAAAATCGCACCGCCTGCAATGGAAAGCGCAATCGCCGTATGGACACTTCGGCTTACCATTTCCTTATCGCCTGCTCCGTAAAACTGTGCAATGATAACAGTCGCACCAGAAGAAAGTCCAATAAAGAAACCAAATAAAAGGTTAATAATCGTTCCAGTAGAACCGCCTACGGCTGCCAGCTCAAGCGAACCTGTAAAACGACCCACCACAACTGCGTCAACTGTATTATACAGCTGTTGAAAAAATGCTCCGAACAAAATCGGAAAGAAAAAGACAAGCAGCTGCTCCCATATCACACCATCCGTGATTCCCCCTGCCCTAGCTGATGAAGCAGCCTGTTTTTTCTGACTCATTTTCTTTTTTCCTCCTGTTTCACTTTGTTTTCATTATGATTTTTATTGCTTGTGTGTATAGCTCTATGGCTTGTCACTGCGCGCGGTATATTTTGTCTGTCCACTGTCTTTTGTCTTCCCATAATCAGAAAACCTGAAAATGGCAAAACTGCCTTCAGCAGATTTTCCAGCTCTGACCATGTTCCTGGTACAATCTGATGAAGCTCACGAAGCATTGCAGCCGCATTTTTTAATCCGCCTTCCTGCACCTGCGTCAATGTATCTACACCAGTCGATTCCAGTATTGAAAAGAGATCATCGACAAACTGTGTCCTTGCATTCTCATCAATATTTTCAAGCCAGTTATGAAGCGTCTCATGGAGTGAAATAGCTGATTCACTTAAGCTTGCTGATACAAAATGCGGACCCTCTATTTGCCAGCTCATCGCATCGTGCTGAAGGATTCCCTTAGCTATACTTTTTATGACTTGCGGTTCTACAGGATTTTCAAGAAGCATTCCTATGATGGATGAATCTGGAATATAGCGATGGATTCGATTTTGAATTTTCTTATATGAATCACTCGTCACAAACTCATGCACAAATCCGGGACCATCATTACTATATACATCTGTAATGCGTTCCTGCACCTCTATTTTACAGGCTGCTGCTGCATATACTGCCAAATTGCCGCCTTTTGAATGACCGCTTACGCGAATAGGGGATGTACCAACACCAAATCTGTTCAAATATTCTGATGCCAACTTTTGGGCTGGCACTTCGCCAAGGCCTAGATTAAAATCCTCTTTCCATGCCACAATATTGTCATCCGTTCCCCGGAAGCAAAAATTTTTTGAGCCATCCGAAAGATCAAGCTGTACGGCAGAAAATTGAAGCTCCAACTGTGGATTAACCATATTGACATAATTTGAAATGATAGATGTGCGGTAGCGGTTCGACTGTGCCATCATTTTTACTATATACGGCGCCAGTCTCGTAAATGACTTGTCTGCCGCAAGTTCTTCTTCGCTGTGAAGCACAAAAAATCGCCTTGAAACCTCCTCAAGTGTCACTTGCTCTTCGCCAGCACCAACAGACAGTCCCTCAAGATTCACATATGCCACATATGACAAAAGCAAATTATCTACCTCGTTGAAAGCATCCTGCGAAAATGTCAGATCACCCCTCCATTTCAAATAATCCATAATATTTCCCATTGTTTCACCCGCTTTCCAAAATAGGTTTACAACAAAAAAACAAACCGCTGCGATATAAGAGAAGTATACCTCAGCGGTCTTGTAAAATCAATGGATTATTCTATTATACCTAATGTTGTTTTTCTCTGCGTTACTGTTCACGCGTCATATGCCTTTTCGTAAACTTTGCAGTTAGAAAAACCTCACTCTTAAGATCTTTTGCAGTCTCTTTGAGCACACCTGGGCTGCCAGTCCAGTAAAGAAACCTGTGATCATTGCGCTGAGCATCAAAACAGGTAAATATGCTACTACGCTTATAGAATGTGTAATCACAATGGCAGCCAAAATTTGTCCGATATTATGGGCAGCAGCTCCGCACATGCTTATCAGCACAAGAAACTTTTTCTTAAGGAGCGCACTAATAAGGCTCATGACAAGCCAACACAGAATACCGCCAGACAAACTATAAAAAAATGAAATCATCTGTCCGCCAAACATGCTTCCAAGAAGGATTCGCACGATCAGCACAAATACTGCTTCCTTTGGTCCATATAAAACCAGTACAAGAAGTGTTACGATATTGGCTAGTCCAAGCTTGATTCCTGGAATTGGTACAATTGGACCGATCATGGATTCTGCTGTAAAGATTGTAAGCGCAATCACTGAAAACATTGCAAGCGCTGTCATCTTTTTTATATCCATTTTATTTGCTTTCTCTGCTTTATTCCTTTTATCTTTTTTCTTTGTTTCCATTTTTGTTTATTCTTTCTTATTTTACATAAAATCAGGCAGCTGCCACATATATTAAGTCTCCACACGATGCGCTACGCAACTCCTATGGACGTGGTACTCTGTCTAATTTGATAGAAGTTACATATCACATATTGACTTCATTTACTCTAGTATGTCAGCACATCAAATTCATAATCCGTGCCCTCTTCTGGTGCTGCCGTGATCACAAGATGATTTGGCAGACACACAATCGGAAGAGAACCTTTTCCTCTCCACACGGTATGCATACAAATCTTATCCGGGCAGCTCGCACCGCTCACATGAATCCCGTCTTTGTCTACAGTAATCTCATTCCAATTTTCACCATCTTCAATGCGAAATGTCTCTTCATGATCAGTTGAAATAATTTTAATTAATGTGCCATTCTGATAAATTGCTGCGCTTGCCGCTTCTTGCTTTGCCAGAAATTGGTGCGCAGTCCAGACCGCAGACAATATAAATATCAAACTTAGTATTGAAGCGATTATAATTGCTCGTTTCTTTTCTCTCATTCTTCCACCTGTTCATACGAGGAATCTGTCAATGTAAACATATCTTTTAATCCATCTGTTACAATTACCTCTTTATCCTCGGTTACAAACACAGCCTCTGCCTGATAAGTCTCTAACAGCGGCCGGCTGTCTTCATAACCAAGCACAAAGCATGCAGTAGACAGACCATCGCTCAGCCATCCTTTTTCACAGACAATTGTGACAGAGATTAGTCCGCTATCTGCCGGATATCCTGTCTTTGGATCTAAAATATGATGATAGCGCACTCCATCTTCAATCACATATTTTTCGTAATCTCCTGATGTAGATATACTGCATGTTTTATCAATCGTTAGTGAACCAAGATACGATTCACCATCTTCATTGCGTGGATTTGCAATGCCGATCTTCCATGATTTTCCATCTGGCTTTTTTCCATAAGTCAAAATACTTCCGCCAACGGATACCACTGCTGCGTCAGCATCTGCCTCTTCTAACATTTTTCGTGCTTCATCACATCCTATTCCTTTTCCGACTGCTCCAAGATCAATCTGCACACCATCTTTTAAAAACACTTCACCGTCACCCATACTTATTTTTTCCCAGCCAGTCTCTAAAAGAAGCTCTGTCAGTTCGCTTTTTGATGGAATATAGGGATTGTCACTTTCCAGATTCCAAAGTTGCGATACGCGGCCTAATGTCGGATCGAATGCACCACTGCTTTTTCTTGCAAGATCAAGCACATTTTCCAGATAGCCATATGTCCACTTTGATGGCATAACAGGCTCGTTCTCTGATGCATTTTCATTGATATTTGCAATATCGCTGCCTTCAATGCGCCATGATAAATATTTGTTTTCAATATCAGAAAGCATGTCCATAATATCTTTTGCAGTTCCATCCGAACCATAAACACGGACGCTGCAGTCTGTTCCCATTGCAGTATCTGTTATGCTCTCGCTATTAGTCTTATCAGCCCAAACAAGCTGTGTGCCAATGCATGAACAGACCATAACACAAGTTATTTTCAAAAGATTAGCAAAACTTTTCTTTCGATTCATGAAAATCTTCCTTTCTCTCATTGGTTGCTGTTCTATATTCTACAAAAGGCTGGCTACGAGTCATATGGCAGCCAGCCTTTTGCTTACTATCTACTATTTCAAATTGTTTTATTACTGTGCTGTTACAGTTCCCTTTACAGACGGATATCCAGTTGCTTCTAACTCAATCTCATAGGAATCACTTCCGTCAAATACCTTAACATTTCCATCCTGACCTTCGATTTCAGCATCCATATTTATGCTTCCATCCTCATTGAATAAGATACCTGCAATGCCCTTTGCCTTTACTGGCTCACCATTTACAACAACACTTGTTACCTGTGCCGCATAATCTGCGCCAGTAAGCCCCTGCTCATTATCTGAGATTACAACAGCATTATTTTCGATAGAAACACTGCCTTCCTCTAAACCAGACTCAACAAGTGTGCTTGACTTCTTGCTTGCATACTTGTCATCTGAGAATGTAACTGTGTAGCTACCTGGCTTTAAATCACCGCTCAGAGTAATTACATTGTCATCTACACTGTAAAGTCCATCTTCTACGGCAGTACGTCCTGCTGCGACAGCCTCTACACTATAATCACTGTCATCTGGTGTTGTATATGTGATATTGATTGCAGTGCCATCCTTCTGATAAGTAACACTCTCATCTATTGTAATGGAATATTCTTCTCCAAGAAGCTCCTTGCAGTACAGATCAGTCTCAATAGAGATATCATCCTGGTCTGCTAACATATATGTTACCTTTGTGATTGTCTTTCCCTGAATATCAGCAAAACGCTGCCATGACGGTGTATTTCCATGTGGCTCAGTCATCTCTTCTGCCGCAAACGCAATCTCATTTGCACGCAGCCATAAATTATCCAAATGCTCAAGACCATAAATTTCTCCGTCAGATGTTTCAAGTAGTGCACCCTGAATATCAGCAGATTCAATCTCAAGACCGTCAAAGTCGATTTGATAATTTCCCCATGTTGAAACTGTTGCAAAGGAAACTGTTACATTTTCTGCCTCATTAGTTGTTCCAATTGTCTGGCTTAATGTACCATCAGAATTGATTACCTTATATTCAGCCGGAACTTCTTCTGAAACTTCTTCGAGTGATGATACGAACTCAACAAGTGGGTTGCTGCACTCAGTACCAGCTTCGATTGCTGCCTTTACATCGTCATACAATGTCTTTGGAATTGCCACATTTACACTGGATGGTCCTAAAATATCGGTTCCATCGCCATTCTGCTCAAAATAGCTTTTTTCAAAACGCTGAGATTTCTGGCTTGTCGCAGAAGTAACGGAATCATAAATACCTTCCTCACGAAGACCTGCTGCTGTTACCTTATCCTCTGCATCATACTGACCTGCGGCTGCATCTTCAAGTGCCTCTGGCTGTACATGATTGATTTCTCCATAATAAAAATCTGCATATGGAACATTAATCTTACCAAAGTAATATTCACTTGTCTCAATGCTTACTGTTTGTGCCTCATACTCTGCACCAGAAGCTTCCTCTGTCTGTGCCTCGCTTGTTGCCGGTGTGCTCTCACTTTTTAAAACTCCTCCAAAAGCGCTCATATTTCCTGCTGCCAAGGTACTTGCCGCCAATACAGCTAATGCCATTTTTGTTCTCATAAATGATATCTCCTTCCTGATAAGGCATCTATCAGCTTCTGCTTGCTTTGATTTGCATACGCTGTAATATTGCCGATGGCAGTTAGTATATTCTAACACAATCATAAAAATCAACACCCTTATTGAGAAAAAAAGACTATTTATATAAAAACAGCAATTTGACGTTTTTCATATGTTTTATTGTGAACTTAAGTTAGTTATTTCTAACAATTTTTAATTATGCTTTTCCTTTTATACGAATTGTCTTTCTTCATTTTTGTCTATTTCTTGTTAGTTTGCACTAACTCAATGTCTTTTTTTCGTCTTTTTTGCGCTTCCTGTTTGCTTGTGATGTATTTTTTCTTATGTTACACTACATTTATGATACAAATGTCAAAAGCTCTTAAAGCCAATGCAAGCTCGCTTACAAGATAATTTTGATCTCTTGGTCATATAACATCTCATATAAATCGTATAAACGGAGGTAATCAAATATCTATGTTGTTTATTTTTTCACTGATCATCGCATCAATCTTTGCACTGACTGCAAAATCCACGATCAAACGTCATCCGTATCCCTGGTACATAGGTGCACTTGCGCTTACACTTTTTATATCACTATTTCCTTTTTCAAGGAATCTGCCAGAGGCTGTCACTTTCCTTCTTGATCTATTTCGCCGCGGTGCCCTTTCATGCGCACTCTGGTGTATTGTTATGTGGACAGGTGCCTTCTCTAACGGTTCTTGGCTAATTAAGCGACTTATGCCAGTGCGCGGTGAGCTTTCCATCTTTGCCGCAATGCTGACGCTTGGTCACAACATTGGCTATGGAAGAACTTATTTCGTGCGTTTCTTTACCAATGCATCCGCACTTCCTGCCAATCAATTCGCTGCCTGCATCATTACAATTATTCTTCTTATCATTATGATTTTGCTTACTATCCTTTCTTTTCCAAAGATTCGTAAGCGTATGAAAGCAAAAAAGTGGAAGCAGATCCAGCGCTTTGCTTACCTGTTTTATGCGCTGCTCTACCTCCACATTATGCTATTATTTATTCCGCTTGCCAAAGATGGCAAGGATGGCTACTATTTTTCTGTAATTATTTACACAGCAATTTTCCTTGGATATGCAATCTGTCGAATACGCAAATGGTATTTCTTAAAGAAAAAACCAGAACACCGCCGTGAATTTACATCCATTTGCTTTGGCGTATTTCTTGCTGTTATGGTTATTATCTGTGCTGTTTCAAGCCCAAATGATACCATAGCTGATGGAAATTCAAATACAGAAATGACCGAAAATACAACTATCGAATCTGAGCCTATTTCAAAAGAAGATTCTCAGTCTTTTGATGACACTGCTCTCACCGATGGCGTTTATGAGGGAAAAGCCTACGGATATGATGGCGCTGTAAAGGCAACAGTCACAATCAAGGACGGCAAAATCACCGATATCTCCTGCAGCAGTGACGAGAGCGACCTGTGGTACTTCGATAAATGCAAAGACAAGGTTGTTTCTGAAATTCTTGAAGCACAAAATACCGATGTTGATGCAGTTTCCGGTGCAACTTACAGCTCAAATGGTATCAAAAAAGCTGTGCTTGATGCATTAAAACAGGCTGGATTCCCAACAAACTAATTAGACCCCATAAATCAAATGAAATATGAAATACTCTCAGTTCCATTTGGTCTTTGAATTGCGATGCGTGCCAATTGTGAGTGCGCATCGGCAAGAAAAATTTTCTGCGTTTCACCCGGCTTAAGTGGTTCCAATGTGGTATAGCTTATTAAGCAGCCTGCCCCATCAAAGCCTGCCAGATGATATCCTTTAGCCTCATAGCATGGAAGCGCATTTTTGTTTGCAATCACAATTTCCACGCCTGATGTTCTCTCATCACTATTATCATCTGTATTTATAGCCTTAATTGATGAAATATACAGTGGTGCACATTCACGCTTTACAGTCTCATAGGATGGCTTTGGATTTCCACATAGACCTGCGGAGCCGTGAACTCTGCGGCGAAGACGGCCCTCACCTTCTTCGCCCATCTGAGTAATGATGCTTCTCCTGTACAAACTATATTTTCTTTTCAGATGCTCCCTCATACAGCTCATATTTCCATTTAATTTTACTCTTTTACAGAACCTACCATAACACCCTTTTCAAAATATTTCTGTGCAAAAGGATAAGCAACAATCAATGGAATTGCAGAAATCACCATACAAGCCAGCTCAATTGTCTTATAGTTGGATGCCGCTTCTGACATCACAGTAAGAACAGATGATGCTGCTGTTCCAGTCATTGAACTAGAAAGATCAGCTGCTGACTGCGTTGATTTTGTCAATGACAATGTATAATAAGCCAATGTCTGAAGCGTTTCTGATCTTGTGTAATACAAAGTCTGTGTATAGTCATTCCATGTTGCCACAGCCGTAAATATAGAAAGTGCACTAATTACAGGTTTTGATAATGGAAGCACTATTTTAAAAAATATATAAGGTTCTGAAGCTCCATCTATCTTTGCTGTTTCAAACAAAGAACCTGGGATTGCTTTAAAATTCGCATTAAAAATTATTACATTATAAAATCCACCAAACAAGCATGGAATAATATACACCCAGTATGTATTATACAAATGCATTGCATTAAATAAAATAAAGTAAGCAATCACACCACCATTTAAGTACATAGACAAAAAGCCTATTGTGGAATAAAATCTTTTGCCAACCAAATTGGATCGTGAAAAACCGTATGCAAACATTGACGTTATTAACGTCTGTAATACTGTTACGAGTATTGTTCTAGAGCATGTAATAAACAATGCACGCAAAATTTTGGCATCGCCCAAAACAGTTGCCCAGCTATCCCATGAAAATTTGCGAATCCACAATAGTGCATATCCATTCTTTGCAATATCATTTGCATTATTCAATGAGTTAATCAGCGAATACCACATTGGGTACACCGTAACAGCCATCAAAAGTACCATGAAAGCAGTCAGGATTATCTGAAAGCGACTTTCCTGTCTAGATTTTAACTTACTCATAGTCTGCCTCCTCCTTTAAAACAATCCGCTGTCTGTCAATTTATTTGACACTTTATTTGCAATCAGAAGCAACATAAGCGCAAGTGCAGATTTGAAAACGTTAATTGCAGCAGCCATACCAAACTGCAGATTTTGCAGTCCCACTCGGTAAATATAAGTATCAATCACTTCACTCTTTTCAATATTGAAGGAATTTTGCAATACATAAATTTGATCAAAATTATTATTCATAATACCTGCAACAGCAAATATCAACATAATTACAATCGTACCCTTAATACTCGGAAGTGTAATATACCACATCTTGCGAAATCTTCCTGCACCGTCTAATGAAGCTGCCTCATACAGCTCCTGACTTACGCCTGCAATTGCGGCCGTATACAAAATTGTTCCCCATCCCACTTCCTTTACCAAATTTGAAACAATTGTAATCGTCCAAAAATAATTAGGATTTGCCATGAATGTAATCGGGGAGTGAATAATACCAATTTTCATCATAACAGCATTAATTGCACCATCTGTGCTAAGTAAATTCATAATAATACCGCCAAATACAACCCAGGAAATAAAATGCGGCATATAAGTCACTGTTTGAACAGCATACCTAAATTTGACATTTCTGATTTCATTCATCATCAATGCAAGGCCAATCGTAAGCGGAATCGTAATCAACTGACCGATCAGATTAATGCCTAATGTATTAACCATCATTCGTCCAAAATCATGATTTGCAAAAATGATTTTAAAATTTTGAAATCCATACCATGGACTTGTAAAGATACCTGCAATTCCATCTGTTACCTTATAATTTTTGAATGCCAAAAGCAAACCAAACAACGGAACAATATTAAAGAGTATTATCAATATCGTTCCTGGCAGCATCATCAAATGAAGCTGAATCTGTGTTGCTGGATCATAGCCCAGTCTAAAATTTCTTTTCTTCGCCATAATGCACCTCTTTATAAAGAGACCCTGCTATGCCCGGGCAAACTTTGGACATGCAGGGTCAAAACCTATGTTATATCGTTCCGGTCGTTACTTTATTTTGCAGCTCATTGTTTGAATTTTATTCATATAATGCAGCATTTACATTTGAAATATCAGAGCTATATTCCTCGATATTCTTCTGGAGAATCTTATCGTATTCTGCATCAATTTCTGTAATTGAATAGCTGTTTAATGTATCAATCATATTCTGATATTCCTTTTCAAACTCGTCATCGCTCTTGGCTGATACAATTTTTGCCTTCTGTGACTCCAGATAGCTCTTGATTTGTGTCAGGTTAATTCCAAGATCACTGGTAGGCTCTAATACCGTACCGCTTGCAAAATCAAACAAACCACTATCGTAAATATAGGTATCTTTATACTTGGCAATTGCAGAAGTAATCTTTATATGATAATAGCTGTCAGTTGTCTCGTCAGGCTCTGCTGATCTATTATATGCAAAATCAGTATTAGCAAACGGCCACAGACCAATATTGCTTGCATAATCCTCTGTATAACGTTGTTGTCCTTCTTCTGTACGCACAGCACTGCCATCTACATAATTGAAGTCAACACCCTCTACACCATACTCGTTTAATTCCAATCCTTCTTCGTCAGTGCAGAAGCTGATCATCTTTGCAACTGCTTCCGGATTCTCACAATCTTTTGATACAAAGGTCTGAATCCAGCCTTTTCCTGCCTGCTGATTGATCGGAGCTACCGGCTTTGCACCATTTTCTGCAAGAATCGGTCCAGCAGATACCCACGGAACCTGCTCCTTTTTGCCACTCTGTGCCGGGTTGCCAATCCAACAAAATACACGACCACCCTCCAGATCAACCTTTACTGCAGCTTCATCCAATGTCAGCGTATTGATATCCAGATATTCTTTTTGAATCAGGTTGTTAACAAACTTAAGTGCATTTTTGTAACCTGGATCTAATTCCAGATGACGATAATGACCTTCCGCGTCACATGGCATTGCTCCGAATGTCTCTGCAATAATTCCATCTAACGAACTCTGAATCCAAAGATTTGCATGAAGCGCAACAGGAATTACAGACTGTCCATCAACAGTGTAGCCAGAATTTTTTACCTTTTCAAGAGCATCATATACGCCCTGCTCTGTTTGTAAATCTTCCAGTGTAATTCCAAGTTCCTTCATAATTGTTTCATTAAACATAACTGCTGAATTATGGCTATATGCTACACTGTCCAAATACATAGGCTTTGGCTCATACTGTTTTCTCAGATCAGGTGACTCCAAATGGCTAGGAAGTGCATACCAGTCTCCCCATGTATCAATGTGCTTCTGCTTTATATCTTCTGGAAAATCAACCAGCAGATGAGAGTCAGGATCATATGTTTCCATCAACTCTTCCATAGTAAATACCTTACCAGAATTGATCAGCTCGTTGATCGTATCTCCGTCTGTTAAAGAAATGATATCTGGAAGATCACCTGTTGCGATCATAAGACCCAGCTTTGTATCCGCATCTGTCGGAGGCTGCTCAATGTTTAATGTAATTCCAAATTTTTCCTTTAATGCCGAAGTCAACGGAGAATCGGTCACACCGCTTTTCCATCCTGCAGGTCCCCATCCTGCAACACTAGAGTACCAGTCAATCTCTGTTGTCTGCGTCTCGCCACCAAAAACATTAAATGTTCCAACGCACATAGTAGCTGCAATAGCTGTAGTTACAACTCTTTTCCAATCCTTTTTTCTCATCTTGATATCCTCCCAATTATTTTTTATATCGTATTATCAATGCATTGAACTGATTACAGTATAATAAATCAATGTGAAAAAAGGTATGGAACTATTTTTCAATTTTAGTAATTTTTTTATTTACAGCTTTCTTCGAAATGCAGTAGGACTTAAACCAGTTGCTTTTTTAAACACCTTTACAAAATAAAAATAATCATTATATCCGACTTTCTCTGCAATCTCGGTAATGCTATAATTTGTTATTCTCAAAAGTTCCTGCGCTTTTTTTATTCGAAGATCTAACACATATGAGCTATAAGTCTTTCCCATATATTTTTTGATGAGCTGACTTACCACACTGTTGCTCATACAAAAATGATCTGCCAGATCCTGCTGTCTTAAGTCACAGTAATGTTCCTGAATATATTCCACAATCTGCTCTGCAACTTTTTTTTCAGACATATATCCATTGGACTGCTCATTGACAGCTTCATCAGATTCGACTTGTTTTTGTTCATTCTTATTCTTCTCATCTAAGCGCTTTTTAATCCGCTGTAACGCACTTTTCAAATCTTCCTCGTATACCGGTTTTAATAAATATTCTGCACATCCTAGTCGCAGACCGGCTCTTGCGTATTCAAAATCGGAATAGCCACTGACAAACACTACCTCTGTTGTCATTTTTTCCTGTCTTATTTTTTCAATCAATTCAATTCCTGTCATTCCTGGCATTTGAATATCCGCCAAAATCAAATCTGGATTTAGCCTGCAGATTCGTTCCCACGCTTTGATTCCATCTGTCGCTTCTCCGCAAATAATAAAACCTTCTTCTCCCCAATCAATTAAATTTTTGATACCTAGCATAACCCATGGCTCATCATCCGCTAAAAATACCTTATACATCATTATACCCTCCCTTCTTCATTTTCTGCTTGCAGCATCTTCGGTACAATTAGTACAAACGTTGTTCCTACATTTTCTTGGCTTTCAATCTGCACCTCATAGTCATCCTGATAAAACAGCCACAATCTTCTTGCCACATTTGCAATTCCGATTTCTTTATTTGGTATATGATTTCCAGACTCATGGCGATACATTTCAAACTTGTCACGCTGTTTTTTTATTACTTCCGGACTCATACCAATTCCTGTATCATGGACAATAATTTTCATTGTGTCGCCATTATCGCAAACTAATAATTCAATTTTTCCTCCATCAATTCGCTGCTGAGTGCCATGACGTACTGCATTTTCCACAAGCGGCTGAATCAGCATTTTCGGTATCTGACACTCCTCAACTGAAGTATCAGCACTTATTTTCATCTGCGTTTTTCCCATAAAACGATATTCAATAATTACGGAATAATCCTCAATCGACCGAAGCATTTGTTTTACTGTAACAATTTCTCCTCCTCTGATATTATACTGAAACATACGAGACATCGCTGCCGCTAACTTTGCTATTTCTCGCTCACCTTTGTACAAAGCCATTCCTCGGATACACTCTAGTGTATTATGCAAAAAATGCGGATTAATCTGATTTTTATAGGCAACAATCTCTGTTTGCTTTTTTTCATACTCCAACTGCTGATTTCGCTCCTTCTCAGCAAGAATTTCTCTATTCAGCCTCTCTATCCCATCTAACATTTCATTTAACTCTGCTTCCAATTCTCCAAATTCATAGTTATCGTTTATTTCAATACGTCTGCTCATGTCCTTTGTATAGTTGGAAACAAAGTGAATCTGTTTGTTCAGCGGCACCATAACATGGCTGTACATCATGTAACACATCCATATCTGTGCTAAAATTGTTACAGCATATGTAATTAAATTTATAGTCTGCGCATATTTCATATAACTCATATAGGTATCCTTGTTTGTTAAAAACAACACCTTCCAATCTGACATATCTAGCTGTTCTTCAAAGTACAAATATTTCTCTTTTTTCTCATCGCTCTGAAGATAAGTTTCATAAACCTCACTCTTACCAGACTGTGCCACTGCTTTTCCTGTCCTATCCTGAATTGCAAAATATACACCATCCTTTTGATAATTTGAAATTGCAAAATCACATATGTTCTGAATACTGTTATTTCGAATCAATAATGCAATGCTTCCGACTTGATGATACCCATCTTTTCTTCTCTCCAATACAGGACTCATCGCATAGTAATATATCCCATCATCATCGCTGACAGCTACTTTATTTGAAAATAGTTCATTTTCTTTCCACATGCTTTCCGGAATCTTCGCATATTTTGATCCGTTCATTGCAATTAAATTATTATCTTCATCATACATGCATACTGCCACAATGTTGCTGTCTAGTTCGAGTAGTGTAGCTGATATTTGATTAATCTGTGAAAGTCTATCCCATCTATCTGCAAGATTATCTGATTTCATATAATCAAGCACTGCTGCATTTGAACCTGCACTTATTAAAATGCGCTCTATATCATTTTGCGCATTATCTGCCTCACGTACAACCTCATCAAACAATTCAACACGCAGCTTAATAGACTCTTTCTTATACAAATTTTGTATTACAAAATAATTTAAGATATACGAAACTAGAATAAAAAGACACACACCTGCCAAAATATACATGCTTTGTCTCATAAAACTACTTTTTTTCTTGCGCATCTTACTTCCCCCCTTTTATGCAAAAAAGGACATACCTCACGTATATCCTTTTTGCTCCTCTATTTTGATGTGAAATGATAAACTCTTACAGAATCTGCCGGCATATTAATCTCCAGTTTTCCATTCTTTACCGATATGTCAGATTGTTTTGGAATAACCTTTTGGGGTTCTTCAAAGCTGTTTCTATCCTCTCTTGCAAATCCCTCCATTGCATATAGTACACCATCTGCATTGTTCATTCCATCCAAGTAAACTGTCACATTCTGAACTTGCTGTGACGCATTCACCACCTTTAAAATGACATCACCATTATCATCCAAGGAAGCACTATAATACAACGGCTGTGCTGCAAATGGTTCGCAGTCTGCTTCTACTTCCATTATTCCATCTACCCAAACCTGTACATGTCTCTTATTAACACGCAATTCGATCTGATATTCTTTGTCTGAAAGAAGTTGGAAACATTTTTGTGTTAAATTTGCATTTGAGCCATTGATTCTATTTGTAATAAAGATGTCTGCATTTCCCCAGCCTCCAAAAGATACTCGATACTGATTTTGCTCATCTTTTCCGCCAAATAAAATAGCGAAACCTTGACCTGGTCCCTTCTGACACACGTTAAATTTAATTGTAAAATTTTTCGCATGTTGCTCACCTAACCAAATATTTTCATTTTTTCTCAATGAAACATCATCTATATTTATTTCTGTACTTGTATCTAAATCTGCATAATGAATATCAGAAAACAGCAAATTGCTGCGATAGGCCTCTAAGCCATATTTACCTGAAAATGAGTCAGACTTTTTTTCAAGATAAATTTTTTCTTCCATATCAGAAGCTTCGCATGCTAATCGATAACTTCCCTGATGATTCATAAACAACTTCTGTACATAATAGCTTGGTGTTCCATATACCTGATGATTGTTAAACCAGATCAAATCTGGTGCCCAACGAACATAATCTGCATTGCACAATAGCGGAGCATAACAAGCTAGACCAACTGCTTTGACATTACGTTCAAGTCCTGTCATAAAAGCAGCCTCTGCAAGTGCATTATACCACATATTTTCCTGACATGCATACTCTCCTAAAAATACTTTTGTTTTTCCATCATAATTATCATATCGCTCACTATTTGCCAAAAACCATTCTGGTGACTGATAAAAATGCTCATCAATCAAATCTGAACCCTGCTCTGTCGCAGATTTCCATCCGCGCTCATATATCTCACCAGATGCAAATGGTCCCGCTGAATTGATAATTCGAATGTTCGGATATTTTTCCCTGATCGCCTGATGAAACAAATTATATCGCTCAAAAAAGGCTTCCTGATCTTCTTCATTTCCAATTGCAAGATATTCTAGTCCAAATGGTTCTTTATGTCCTAGTTCACAGCGAATTTTTCCCCATTTTGTATTACAATCTCCGTTTGCAAATTCAATTAAATCCAATGCATCCTCAATCCACGGCTGCATTTCATCCATTGGAACAGCCTGTCCTGAGTGTGGATTGTAGCCAGCTGGAAGCACCGGAAGCGGTTTAGCTCCAATATCTTCACAAAACTGAAAATATTCAAAATAACCAAGCCCTAACGTTTGATGATAATTCCAATTATTTCTTCTGGCTCCTCGCTCCGTTACTGGTCCTAATGTATTCTTCCAAAAATATTGAGAATCTCTTTCCTTTGGATCTAGTGATCCATCGTGCGTTAAGCAGCCACCAGGGAATCGCATGAATTTTGGATGCAGCTCCTCCAACATTTGCGCAATATCTTTTCGAAGACCATTCTTTCTTTGTTTAAATGTCTGTTCTGGAAACAATGATACAAAATCAAACGCAATTTTTCCAGTTCCATTAACTGTAATCTGAAGTCTTCCACAATACTCTGTTCTTTCTGGTGTTAAAACAAGCTCATACTTTTTCCAAGCAATTTTTTTCTCTGGATCCTTCTGATCAGCTGACTGAGTTTCTTTTTCCATAACTTCTTTTGGAAAATCAACCTTAAACTCTTCACTGCACAATTCTTTCCCATCTGCATCTGTAATTGCAGCGCGAACACCATTTATATGCGAGTCATTACATCCAACATAGCATGAAAAAAGATAGTTTGCTCCTTTCTCCACATAAATGCCATCATTGTATCCAATGTTTCGCACACCCATTCTGCTGCCTGCTTCTCTTACGTTTAAGACAAGATAGTGCGGATTTTTTTGACTGACAGGATCCTTTCTCTCGATCAGCCAATCCATTTTTCCACCATCTTCCAACTTTTCCCACGCATATAATGGCCGAAAATCCGGATTATCAATAGAACTGTACTCAAACGCTCTGTTTTGTACAAGTTCTCCATAAAGACCTCCATCAGCTGCATAATTAATATCTTCAAAGAAAATTCCAAAGAGATCTCCCATTGGCTCTTTCTTTTCCCGCGTCTGTACTGTTAATTGCATAAACTCCTCCCTGTACTAGTCCTTACATATTTTTTCTGCGCTTTATCATCAGAAAATTATATTTTTATGATAACGGATTCTCTTATTTTCGTCTATGCAATATATTTTTTATTTTGGTAATCATTTTAAAAAGCCATTGAAGATGCCTCTTTTCGCATCCCCAATGACTTTTTTGTGTATCAACTATTTTACCGTTTTGATGAATTTATTCAATTGCTGCCAATGCCTGTGCCAGATCTGCAATCAGATCTTTCTTGTCTTCCAGTCCACAAGAAATGCGAACCAGTCCTGCTGGAACACCAGCTGCTGCTAACTGCTCATCGTTCATCTGACGATGTGTGGATGTTGCTGGGTTTAAGCAGCAGGTACGTGCATCTGCAACATGTGTCTCGATTGCTGCAAGCTTTAAGTGCTTCATAAATGTCTCTGCTGCTGCACGGCCACCCTTTAACTCAAATGAAACAACACCGCATCCTCCGTTTGGAAGATACTTCTTTGCACGCTCATAGTACTTGTCTGTAGGCAGTCCCGGATAATTTACATAAGCAACCTGCGGCTGTGATTGTAAAAACTCTGCTACAGCCTGTCCATTTTCAACGTGACGCGGCATTCTTACATGAAGTGACTCCAGACCAAGATTTAAGATAAATGCATTCTGTGGAGACTGGATACATCCAAGGTCGCGCATCAGCTGAGATGTACACTTTGTGATGAAAGCACCACCCATGCCAAATTTCTCTGCATATGTAATTCCATGATAAGATTCATCAGGTGTACACAGACCTGGGAATTTGTCTGCATGAGCCATCCAGTCAAAATGACCGCCATCTACAATTGCACCGCCGATTGCTGCACCATGTCCATCCATATATTTTGTGGTGGAATGTGTTACGATATCTGCCCCCCACTCGATTGGACGACAGTTTACCGGAGTCGGGAAGGTATTATCCACAATTAGCGGAACGCCATGTGCATGAGCGGCCTTTGCAAACTTTTCAATATCAAGAACTGTCAGTGCCGGATTTGCGATAGTCTCACCAAATACAGCTCTGGTATCTTCTGTAAATGCTGCATTTAATTCTTCCTCTGTGCAGTCAGGGGAAACAAAAGTAGCACGAATACCCATCTTTGCCAGTGTTACAGCAATCAGGTTATAAGTTCCGCCATAAATAGATGAAGAAGCTACGATATGACTGCCGCACTCACAAATATTAAACAGAGCAAAAAAGTTTGCTGCCTGTCCTGATGAAGTCAGCATTGCTGCTGTACCGCCTTCAAGTTCTGCAATCTTTGCTGCAACATAGTCATTTGTCGGATTCTGCAGACGGCTGTAAAAATAACCGGATGCTTCCAAATCAAATAACTTTCCCATATCCTCACTAGTATCATACTTAAATGTCGTAGACTGAATAATCGGAATCTGACGCGGTTCTCCATTTCCCGGCGTATAGCCTGCCTGCACACATTTTGTATTTAACGTATAATCACTCACTGTTTTTACCCTCCATATATTTTTATTTTACTCATGTTTTTGGCAAGTCAGAGATCAGAAATCCTCTTGCATGCGAGCTTGCATAGGATTTCTGACCTTTTGACACTGGTATCATCATATCATATATAAATGCAAAATTCTAGTATTATATGTAGGATTCATCCCAACATATCTCTAAACCAGGCATCTTCCAACATATTATAAACATACTCATTTGGTGTGCCTGCCCAAAGCTTATCTGCCGAAAAATATGTTTGATTGCTCTTTCCCATCATTTTTTTCGCAAATGCTCCTATTGCACGCGATCTTGACTGTCCGGCATAGCAGTGAATTAACAGCGTATCTACATCCATATGACTGCGAATAAATGCGATAACAGAATCTGCCATATTTTCATCAAACAATACAGCACCTTTTGTTTCCTTCACCACATCATCAAAATATAAAGTAAGAACGCCTTTACAAAATTTATTTTCCGCAAAGGTAACACCGAAACCACCTATGTGAGTATCCTGAATCGAAATGACTGCATATGTATCTTTTCTTTTTGCGTCCTCCTCACATCCTGCCGGATAATAATGATCCATCACAAAATCAAAGGCTTCATTTAATGACTTAACTAATATTCGTCTCATATGCACTCCTTTCGAAAATCACCTGGTTTAATGTTAGATACTTACAACTGTCTCCCACTCTATGCTCTGCTTTGGTGCAAATGCCTCGGAATCCAGATACTTATAAATTGATCTAAGAAGCGCTTTTCCTTCTGGATACTGCTGCAAATCCTGAAGTCCCAGTGTGGAATAGAGAAGCTTTCCATTTCCAACGCGGCACTCAAACAGCTGTGCCATTGGTCTTAAGAATGCATAGCTGTCCATTTCTGTAATAATAGCGTCAAATGGCTGTTTTACCGTATCTGGCAATATGACAGCTCTTTGATTTGCCATTGGCCACCACTGCCAATTTGTATGACTCTCTGTTGGAAACTCCTTAAATAATGGATGATCTTTTTGAATCAGCTGTCCCATCGCACCTTCCTGCCTTCCAAACGTTCCAACAGACCAGAAATCTGTTGAGAATTGAGCACGAATTGAATTATGGAAGGAACTTTCCTCTGACTTTGGCGAATAATACACTATACCGCCGTTATCAAGCACCTTCTTTGCCTGTGAATCTAACTTTGTTGTCTCGTAAACGCTTTCTGGGCATTTTGGCAGTTCATTCTTATAAATCCAAATCGGATATGAATTAACTGCATCTGCAATCTTAACAGTAAGATCACAGCGAACTGGTGCTGTAATTTTATGATTCAGTTCAATCTTTAATGTTCCTGCTTTGCTAAGTGTTCCCTTTGGACATGAAACAGAGCTCATTCGTCCGCTCTTTACAGCAATCTTTCTTACATTTAACTTTGCTTCATCTGAACTTGTTTCATCTGAATTTTCTTCACCTAAGCTTTCATCAGGCATATATGCCCACAATGTCCACTCCAGATCTCCAGCACAATCAGTCTTTCCATAACCTGCTATCTGCACATCTGCACAAAGTGTCTCACCCTCTTCATAAGTATACTTTTCAAGACCAACTAATACAAGCTGTTCTTTAAAGAAAGCTCTAAATTTTTCTGGTTTTGCAAAATCAAATGGCTTTGGCTCTAAATGTGAATCAAGCATTCCCACAAGAGCAGTTCCCTGTCCTGGAAAATCCTGCAGTCCAAGAAGTGAAATACCAGACAGATCTTTTGTGCGCATCGCAGCTTCGATCTCCTCTCGGTAACAAAGCCTTGATAGTTCTCCAGTTGCCTCAACGTACTTCTTCCAAACAGGCTCTAATCCCTTTTCGCGAACCATACGCTGAATACGTCTATAATTTGCTGGATCAGAAATTCCCTTAAAATGTGCAAGCTCATCAAAATCAGGAAGCACTTCAAACTGACCAACTTCAAAGCTAAACACTGGCTTTTTATACTGCTCTCTAATCTTTCTTAAGGTTTCATCAAAGTTTGTCTTCGCATTTGGATACTGATTGTTGATGTAGCCCTTAATGTTAACCTTTGCCAGCTTTCCATTTGCCTTTTCATAAGCATCAACTTTGGCTGCTTCCTCTGGTGTCTCTGGATTTCCTGCAAGCGTTCCTCTTATTCTGTAATTATAAAAGCTTTGTGATGCATAGAAATCACTCTCTTCATCGCATCCTTCATTTCCATAATGCGCATTTGACGCATTAGCATAGAGTCTTGTCGGATCCTGTTTTTTTGCATCCTGCAGCATCTTATGCATTCTGCTTGTGCCAAGCGCTCCGCAATGAAGCTCATTCCCAAATGTCAGCATGATAAAAGATGGATGATTGGCAAGTGCTTTTATAATTTGGCGCAGTTCCTTTTGATAATACGAGAAACTTTCATCAAATTCAAATGCATGCTTTGGATCCCAATGTGAAAGCTCTGGCTGCATCAAAATGCCCATCTCATCAGCTGCAAAAAATGCTGCCTCTGGCGGACAATGCGAATGAAAACGCACCATATTGATGCCATAATCTTTATATGTCTGTAAAATATTCTTCCAAGCTTCCTTTTCCATTGGAATATAGCCTGTCTCTGGAAATTCTGCACAGTTTGCCTCACTTCGAAGGAAAATTCTTCTGCCGTTTAATGACAGATGACCATATCCATCATCACCAAATGTGCGAATGCCAAAGCTAACAGTCTTTTCATCTTCTTTTTGATTTATTTCACTTTCAGATGACTGCAAATCATTTTTATATAGTGCAGCTGTCAGTTCATATAACTTTCCATCATATTCATCCCAGTTTGCTGCTGACGATGAAATAAGTAAATCCTCTGCCACAATTGTTTTTCTGGAATTTGAAGTCATTACACTAATTTTTTGCTCATAGTCCTGCAAAAGTACACTGCTTTTTAAAACAAGCACGCCTTCAAATGATTCATCATATGTATCAAGATCTATCTCTGCGCGAAGCTTTCCTCCATCCTTAGGGTACACGCGCACCTGCGATAAAAAGATCGGATTTTCCTCACGAAGACGAATATAGCCAAGAAGTCCGTTCCAATTTGTCTGTGTCTCATCTGTTGCTGCCGATGAATAGACAATAGCATCGTGCGGCAAACCTGGATAACTGTTATCTGACTCAACGCGAAGTCTATGAATGCCTTCATGACCAGTAAGTTCAAATACATGCGGTGTGCTTATTGTCTGTTCCTCGTATGATGATATTTCCTCGCCGTCTAAATAAACACGCACACATCTGGCTCGCTCAATCTCAAAGAAAGTGCGGCATTTTTCTGCTGGTGCAATCGTAATTTCCTGCTCAAAATATGCCGGACCTTCATACGTATGTTTTCTTGTAAATCGTGTTGCTATCACATCATCATCAAAACTCTGCGCAGTTGTCTCATCTGGATGACATGAGTTGTCGAGCCGATCTTCATGACCGACTCCAAACTCATCAAGTGTTCCTGGCAGATATACCATTTTATTTAGAGAAGTTTCCTTCTCTCCCGGCAGCATAAGCTGCCAGGGTTTGGTTGTTAAATCTACTAGTCTCATGATTTTCCTCGCTTTTTGCTTAACATTTATTGTTTCTGATATAGTGTTGCCATCATATGAGACGGCTCTATTTCAAGCGCCTCATTTAAAAATTCTGCTGCCTTTTCGCGGTTTTGCAATCCAATATTTCCAAGTGCCATAAGATAACAGCAGTGTGCACGATTTTTCTTTGTATAATCCTCATCAAAAATCAGAAAATCTGGAAGTGATACAGCAAAGTATTCAATCTTGCCCTCATCATTTAAATGCTGCTCACCGTAATCAATCAGACGATAAAAACGTGATTTTGCCTCTCTTGTTTTTCCTAATTTTTCAAATGCAAGTCCCTGATAGAGAATCATATCAGCCGGCTGATCATTATAGTACATAGCACCCGCTGGTTCATCTGTTCCAATCGTCGCAGTCTCAAAACATGTTTTTGCTTCATCATGTTTTCCCTGTGCTTCAAGCGCAAGTCCAAGATGATAAAACAGATGATTATCCTTTGTTCCCTCTAGCTTGCCTTCTCCAAGATTTTCTGGATATACAAGTGCTTTTTTAAGCAACTTCTCTGCCTGTTCATATTTTTCTGATGCCAAGCACTGTTTTGCCATCTCGAGTAAGGAAATAGTATACTGCGTTGTAATCTTTCCTTCGCCGCCCTCCCACGGATGGAAACGGCGTCCCATAATGCAACGATAAGCGCGTTCATATTCTCCGCACATATTCATAAGAGTAATATATTCAATATACAAATCATCACGGCTCTCTGCAAGAGATGGATCTTCATCATATTTTGCTAAACGCTCTTTGAAGCTATATCCAAGCTTTTTGTAAAGCTGATCTAATTCAAGGAAAATACGGGCATCCTTGCGATTTAGTGAAAATGCTTTCTCTAGTTCATACTTAGCTGCCTTAGAATCACCCATCTTGTTGTAATAAGCCAGTGCAAGGTTTCTATGAACAATTGAAAATGTGTCATCTGCCTTCTTTGACATTTCCCACAATTCAACAGATTTCTTCCACTGTAATTTATCATAAAAAAGATTGCCCAGGTAATAAGGCGCCTTCTTTTTGCAACCATTTTCAATCGCAAATGTAAGTACAGCAATATCATCAAGCTTATTCGGGAAGCAATAATCGAAAGCACAGCTTTCTGCCTTCTCAAGTGACTTCTTTGCTGCCTCATCTTCACCCATTTTTTCTTCATAATAAGCTGCATAATAATACAGCATCGGATATTTCTTTGTGCACTGCTTTAAAACTAAAACAGCGTCCTCATATGCGCCCCACTGCGCAAAATCTCTTGCTGTCATCAAATAATTTTCCTGGAAATTACGCATCAGTCCATTCAAGTCATCAAGCATTTTCTGCTTCTTTTCTGAATCATTCTCTGCCTTTATTGCCTCAAAACCAGATACAAAATCAAATGGATCAAGTTCTAAATTATCCTCGATCATACGAGCTGCAGCCTTTTCTTTTCCAAGCTTTGCAAGAAGCCAAGCACGTAATCCTCTTGCCTTAATATTATGCGCATTCTTAACAAGTGAGCGATCAATGTGCTCAAGCGCAGTTTCAAATTGACCTTTCTTTGCCGCAAGCGCTGCCATATAATAGAATGACATTTCCTGCTGTTCATTGCTCCATGCTGCCTTATAAAAAGCATCATAAGCCTCATCTTCTCTTCCAAGGTAACACAAATCAAGTCCCAACAGATAATATGCTTCGCTGTTGTATGGATTAGGATTCTTCCAGGTCAGGCGCTTAATAGCTGTTCTAAAATAAGGTTCTGCCTCCTTAAATAAGCCTCTTCTCATCAAGAGCATACCATATGCATTGTTAATGCGAATATCATCTGGATCACGCTTTAATCCCTCTAAATAATAAGGATCAGGTCTCCATGTTGCATGACGGTACTGTTCAATATGCTGTCCCGTTAAATACAGTTCCTCATTTGTCATGATCTTTGACGGTTCATCTGCTGCCTTTGCCGGATCTGGAAGCTTTGGAATTTCTTCCTTCTCTGACTGGTATGCAATTAAGCTTCTGCCATCTGCACAAACTTCAACTTTCAGATCTTCTTCCTGCGTATCATCTGGCAGTACTACACTCTTTTCAAAAATGTCAACAGGAGAAATCATTGCGCTCTCATCACACAGCACGCCGTCTTTTCCTGTCAGAATAATTCTTGCTTTTTCATATACAGCTGTTGCATAGACAATAATCTTTGCAGTCTTCTTTCCAGTTGCTGCATCATTTGCTGCCGAGAGTGAAACAGCAGCTTCCTTTGATGCGTTCTTTACCTGTCCAACTTCCTTGTATGGCATAAAATACTGTGTAAATGTTTTCTCCTCAAACGGCTTTAACCATGTAAAGTCAGGCTGATTATCTGTAAACATACCTGTCATCAGCTCTACATATGGACCATCCTCATCAGTCAGATTACGATCCCATGCCTTTCCAAAATCACCGCAGCCCCAGGTCCACTGCTTCTTTCCCGGTGAAACATGATGATCTGCCACATGCAAAATACCAGCATGCTTTCCATAGTCGTATCCTCCGACAAAATCATACTTTGACTTTTCTGCCATGTAAGAAGTTGGGACTGGAATATTCTTGTAACGTGAAATATCTACGCCTTCGCTGTAATCCTTCTTATAATAAACACCCGTCGCAATTGGAAAACGAGAAACATCTCTCTTTCCATGATCCATAACAGCGTGAACATCTGGCGGGAAAATGGACTGTGTGTTGTCATTAACAGGAACTGCTGGATTTGCCCACCAAAGAAATGTCTGCGGAAGTGATGTGCGGTTATACAGCTGTCCCTTGATTTCAATATAAGCTTTTCCCGGGTATACGCTAATTCTCATAAGTCCCTTTGTTCCATACATCTGATCCACGTCATGACATAAAACAGAAACGCTTCCATCCTCATTTTCCTGAATTTCATAATCAACTGGAAGAAATGTTGTCGGACGATGATGCTGCGGCCAGTTAAATTCAATACCTCCTGAAATCCACGGTCCCGTCAAACCAACAAGTGCCGGCTTGATCACCTGGTTATAGTAAACAAAGTCATAATCATTTGTTTTATCATATGCCCTCTGGATTCGTCCGCCAAGCTCTGGAAGAACCATAACCTTAATGTACTCATTTTCCAGCCATACTGCCGTATATTCCTTATCCTTCTTCTCATCACTTATTTTTTCAATCGTCGGATACGGGTATACCTTTCCGCAGCTTCCCTGATACACACGTTTTTCCAGAAAAATCGGATTCTTCTCCGCCTCTCCAATCTCATATGTAGGAATCATGACTTTTTCTGCCCATACACTTGCCTTTTGCATAATTGCCTCCTGTTTCGCTATTATTTTCTGTTATTATTTATTTACTTGAATCTTTCTATCATTTTCAATATTGTTTTATTTACTTTCAATATTTACTTTTACTATACTACTGTTTTGCTTGAAATACATTATCTTTCGTTGCGGTTGTGTTTTAAAATATTGCTCTGTTGTTTTTTCATGTATTCTAAGTTAAAATGTAATTATTCAAAGCCATGCAAAACTATTTACCGCAATATTGGCTTATCCATGAACTGTAACTATAAAAAAGGAGATTTTTATGAAATCGCACGAACCCTTTATTAAACCTGAATCAACATATTATGTCTACTCGCCAAGTCTCTTGGGACGAAGCATGTTTTTTTATCCGCTTACATGCGGTCATTTTTTCTATGCACCAGGCTATCATCTGCACCGCGCTTCTTTTGACAGCTTTCTTCTTATTTATGTCAAAAAAGGAAGCATGTATGTACAAACAAAAGACGAAATCTTTGATGCAAAAGCTGATGAGTTTATTTTGATTAATTGCTATGAACCGCACAGCTATGGCACAAAAACAGGCAGTGAATGTCTCTGGTGCCATTTTGACGGACCTCTTGCCAAAAACTTTTTTGAATCTATCGTCTCACATCTTGGCACTGTATTTTCTATTGGAAATCCTGCGTCAGCCACAAACAAGCTTGAAGCTATCATTGACAGTTTTTGTCGTTCTTCGATTAAGGAAGCTCTTCTTTCTAAATATATTAATGATATTTTGACAAGCTTTCTGCTCTACAGTGCTGCCGATAAAAAAAATGACAGCACAGATATGATTGAGACTGTCATTTCCTATATCAATGAACATTTTAAAGAAGATCTGCCAGACAAAGTGCTCGCATCAGCTGCTGGATTAAGCTCTTATCATTTTATTCGCGTATTCAAACGAGAGACTGGCTTTACACCACATGAGTATGTCATAAATACGAGGCTAAGTAATGCACGTTACCTGCTTCGCAACACTGCCATGTCTGTCAAGGATATCTGTTTTTCATGTGGCTTTTCAAGTGAAAGTGCCTTTTGCATAACTTTTAAAAAAAGAGCTAAAATGACACCGGCTCAGTACAGACAAAATGGAACATGATCTTTTTGTTTCGTTGACTTTCCCTGCTGTTTCTGCTAGGATTGGAACGGTACAGCATCTTTGCTGCTTCCTATAAACAGTTTCTTTGGAGGTCATGCCTATGTTTTCCCCTAAGCTGCGGGAATTTGCCCGCAAATGCTATCTGACCAACATCGGCCAGAATCTTCTGGTTCTTCTTAAATGGACTGGATTTTCACTTTTGTCAGGTCTTCTGATCGGCGGCGTATCAACACTATTCGCTACTTTACTTGGAAAAGCTATACAGCTTCGCGCTGCGTACAGCTGGCTTTTATTCCTGCTTCCTGTTGCTGGTCTGGCAATCACTGCTCTTTATCATTTTTGCGGACAGTCAAATGACCGCGGTACAAATTTTGTTATTGCCTCAATTCATGCAAATGAAGAGACACCAGCACGTGTTGCACCTCTTATTTTTATCTCTACGATTCTGACACAGCTGTGCGGCGGATCTGCCGGACGCGAGGGTGCTGCACTTCAGATCGGCGGCAGCCTTGGAAATCTTCTTGGAAAAATAGTTCATCTTGATGATGAAGATCGCCATGTTCTAATCATGTGTGGCATGAGTGCTGCTTTTGCTGCTCTGTTTGGTACACCGATGGCTACTGCTGTCTTTTCAATGGAAATGGTCAGTGTCGGCGTCATGTATTATTCCGCATTAGTTCCTTGTGTAATGTCTGCGCTGATTGGTGCTCACCTTGCTTCTACGTTTGGTGTTCATGCCGAAAAATTTACAATTGTAAGTATTCCTTCGTTTTCCATTGACGGTGCTGCAAAAACAGTTCTTCTTGGAATCTTATGTGCCGCTGTCAGCATACTTTTATGCATTATCCTTCACAAAGTTGGAGGTCTTTTAAAAACATACATAAAAAATGTTTACCTACGCGCAATTGTCTCTGCACTGATTGTTATCGTATTTGCATTTCTTCTTCCAGACGGCAAAAGCTATCTTGGTTCCGGAAGCAATCTGATTGAGCAGTCTATTCAAGAAGAAACTATATTCCCAGCAGCCTTTCTTATTAAAATGCTCTTTACAGCAGTCACACTTGGCGGCGGCTTTAAGGGAGGCGAAATTGTTCCTTCCTTCTGCGTAGGTGCATCCTTTGGATGTTTCTTTGGAAGCCTTGCTGGATTTGCCCCATCCCTTTGTGCTGCAATGGGCATGGTTGCTGTTTTCTGCGGTGTCACTAATTGCCCTATTACATCTATTTTGATCGCTTTTGAATTATTTGGCTTTGACTCTGCCCACTACATGATTTTAGCAATTGCAGTAAGCTATGCAATGTCTGGTTATTATGGTCTTTATGCCGATCAAACAATTGTATATTCAAAGTATCGAACAAAGTTCATCAACCGCAAGACAAACCATTAAATGTAAAGCAGACATTCGCAATCCGCTTCCGCTGCTAAATTCAAATTGTATGAATTGGGGCAAAAAACATGCCTTCAAAAAAAAGTTAAGTTTTTTTCAAAAAAGTGCTTGACTTTTCTCTTGTCTTGTTGTAGAATAACTATCGTCGACAGCGAGTAAGAAACAAACGAAACAAAAACTTCGATGTTGATGAGATGCCCAGATAGCTCAGTTGGTAGAGCAGAGGACTGAAAATCCTCGTGTCGCTGGTTCGATTCCAGCTTTGGGCATTGTGCGGGTGTAGTTCAATGGTAGAACACTAGCCTTCCAAGCTAGATACGTGGGTTCGATTCCCATCACCCGCTTTACAGAAGTGATTCTGTATCATATATGCGCGAGTGGCTCAGTGGTGGAGTATCGCCTTGCCAAGGCGAGGGTCGCGGGTTCGAATCCCGTCTCGCGCTCTTATCTAAAGAAGGTCGTAAAGATCTTCTTTTTTTGTGCTTTCTTCCACTTGCTTCTAATTTCTTTTGTGATATAATAACTGATGCAAAAAATGTCTTACATTTTGTCTTATATTGACACTGAGAGGTTTTTATGAAACGCTTATTTCATTTTTTATCACTTAGCTTTATTTTTATGCTGTCTTCTATGGCAGTCTGTGGATGTGTCCCTGCCCAGACACCGCTCTACTACTTTCATGCAGGTCTTAGCACCTACCATGAGCTTCTTGACGATGTCTTAGGTAAAAGAAGCGAGGTTGATCTTTTCTCTTCAGCAGCAGATTCATCTGCACCTGTATCATCTGTTACAGAAACGATCTCTTGTGCCCCACTTTATGCAGATTATAGCTACTACCTGCCTTCTCTTGCAGATGATGAAGCAGCAAACTTTCAGGCTCTTTACGCTGGCATACAAGGTTTTCAGAGCACTATTTCACTCCCTGTTGCCGTCAGTTCTGATAATGTCAGCGATTTGATGCATCTTCTGACAAATGAATGTCCTGAGCTGATGCAGCTGTCATCACGATGGGTTGAACATTCAAATCTGCTTGGTCTTGTTGTATCTGTATCACCTGAGTACACAATATCAAAGGAAACTTTTGATGCGCAGACAGCAGCTGTTAATACACTTATTCAAAGCTGGCAGACAACACTGTCGGGACAAAGTGCTTATCAGGCTGAGCTTACTATTTACAATTATATAATTGAAAACTGTGCATATTCTACTCAGGCAGACAATTGCCAG
The DNA here is from genome assembly GCF_037349415.1 of Anthropogastromicrobium sp. Lineage (NCBI taxonomy): Bacteria > Bacillati > Bacillota > Clostridia > Lachnospirales > Lachnospiraceae > Anthropogastromicrobium > Anthropogastromicrobium sp. Next base: position 58,532 of record NZ_JAXWCK010000027.1, on the reverse strand, counting down.
AGTGCCTATGGTGCTCTGATTGATGGTCAGGCTAAATGTGACGGCCGCGCCAAGGCGCTCGTCTGGGGACTTCGAAGTCTCGGCATCAAAAGCTCTGTTATAACTGGAAATACACATGCCTGGGTCATCGCCCACATCGGAGACTATGACTACAATGTCGATCCGACTTATGATGACAATGAAAATGACGGCATTCAGCAGCCTTTATGTTACGCATATTTTAATATTCCAGAATCAGCTATCTCATCTGATCCATACCCGGCAGATGATTTTTACCAAAGACGAGGCTACCCTGCCACTGTGCGCTGGGACTTTAATTTTCATGTTCAGGCCGGTCTATGGATTTCTGCTGATGACCCTTCGTCAAGTGACCCTGCTTCTGGTACCGCACTTGACCGTGCAAGAGCACTCTTTGTCGCGCAGGCAGAAAGCATCTGGGAAGGCGGCGGTGAAGGTCTTGTAATGATTCGTTTTGAAAATGCATCTGACTACGCTGATGCTGCTGCATCATATAATGACTGGGTCCAATCCTTCATTAACATGCACGCTGCCGGCTGCAACATTGTAAGCTATGATTTTTCCAATCAGCAGCTCTTAGCAGTGCGACTTTCTTTTTATTAAGAACATATCTAATAGTTAAAAAAAGGTAATTATTCAGAACCCCATTCGCAAAAAAGATCAGTGAAAATGGAAGTAAATTCCATTTTCACTGATCTTTTCTATTGCCATCTTAAATCCCAGAATATCACTGTGATGTATACTCTTTATTTCCAAAGCGACACAAATCTCCCATCCAGACAAGCTCAACAGTTCCAATCGGACCGTTACGCTGCTTGGCTATGATAACCTCTGTGATTCCCTTTGACGGCGAATCCTTATTATAATATTCATCTCGGTATAAAAACATTACAATATCTGCATCCTGCTCAATTGCTCCTGACTCACGAAGGTCAGAAAGCATAGGACGATGATCCGTTCTTGACTCACAGGCACGTGAAAGCTGTGACAGTGCGATGACTGGTACATTTAGCTCTCTTGCAAGTGCCTTTAGAGAACGTGAAATATCTGAGATTTCCTGCTGTCTGCTGTCTCCCTTTCTTGCTCCGCTTCCGCTCATAAGCTGAAGATAGTCGATCATGACACAATCAAGACCATGCTCAAGCTTAAACTTACGGCATTTAGAACGAAGCTCTGCCACCGTTATACCTGGCGTATCATCAAGCAAAAGCTTTGTGTTTGCAATGATACCAGAACTCTCGACAACCTGATCCCAATCACTGTCGGAAAGATTTCCTGTACGAAGTGTCTGAGAATCCACACGCGACTCCATGGCCAACAGACGGTTTACTAACTGCTCCTTTGACATCTCAAGAGAAAAGATTGCAACTGTTTTCTTGTCTTTTATGGTCATATTGTGTGCTAAGTTAAGTACAAATGCCGTCTTTCCCATGGACGGACGCGCCGCAATCAAAATAAGATCTGACGGCTGCATACCTGAGGTCTGACGATCCAAATCAGTATATCCAGTAGAAAGGCCAGTTACCATGCTGTGATTTCGCGATGCAATCTCAATCTTATTTACAACATTTATAACTACATCACGTATCGGCACATAGTCACTTGTTGCTCTTGTTTCCAGAAGACCAAAAATACGCTTTTCTGTTGATTCCAGAATGGTATTTACGTCTTCTTTTTCCATGTAGCAATCATTTGCAATCTCTTCATTGATACGAATCAGGCGTCGAAGCAATGCCTTCTCATACACCAGATTGGCATAATAGCGAATATTAACGGAAGTCGGCACCATATTAAGCAGCTCACGGAATGCAGCAATGCTGTAGCTTTCCGGCGGCACATCCTTGGTCTTTAGCTGCTCTTGAACGGCTACTAGATCTGTTGGCTTTCCCTCATTGTAAAGCTCCATTATAGCCTCAAACATGGCACCGTACTGCCGTCCGTAAAAATCATCCGAATGGATAATCTCACTGGCTGCCGATATGGCTTCCTTGTCCATGAGCATACAGCCGATTACTAACTGTTCGGCCTCCGTGTTGTGCGGGAGTACTCGTTTTATTAATGCCTCTTCCATGTTTTTTATGCTTCCTGAACTTTAACGGTCAGCTTTGCAGTTACTTCTCTGTGAAGCTTAACCGGAACAATCGTAGTTCCACATGCCTTAATAGGCTCTGGCAGAACCATCTTCTTCTTATCAATCTCAAGACCTAACTGCTTCTCGCATGCAGCAGCGATTTCCTTTGTGGATACAGAGCCGAACAGCTTGCCGCCCTCACCTGTCTTAACATTCAGTACAACTGACTTTTCCTCAATCTTTGCTGCCAACTGCTTTGCTTCCTCTAACTTCTGTGCTGCAATTCTATCCTCATTTGCCTTCTGTAGCTTCAGATCATTTAAATTCTTTGCTGTTGCTTCAATTCCAAGCTTCTTTGGAAGCACAAAATTTCTTGCATAACCATCGTTAATCTTTACGCGCTCACCCTTTTTTCCAAGTGATTTTACATCCTGTAATAAAATTATTTCCATTTTTTTCTCCTCCAATTCTAATATCTATATCAGCCCTTCACTTCGTCACCTTTTTCTTCCTGAGCCATAAGCACATCCTTCAACATACTTCTGGCCTCTCCAAGTGTGACATTGCGAAGCTGGGCACCTGCGACGTTCATATGACCGCCTCCGCCAAGCTTTTCCATTATGGTCTGTACATTTACCTCATCAATAGAACGGGCACTAATATAAATCTGATTTTCATATTCTGTCATCACAAATGATGCACGAATGCCGCGAATACCCAAAAGCTCATTTGCTGCCTGCGCTGCAATAACTGTCGGATTTCCAGTCATGTCACTTGGACATACACTGATTGCATAGCGCTCATGGAACATCTCCACCTCACGCACGGCCTCTGCCTTTGCCTTGTAATCCTCCATATCATCACGAAAGAGCTTTCGCACTTTTGTAATGTCGGCACCATTTCGACGTAAGAAAGCCGCCGCCTCAAACGTTCTGACACCTGTATTATTCATGAAATTATTTGTATCTACAACAATTCCAGAATACATTGCATCTGCATCAGTCGGACGAATCTTGATTGAATCTGAATAATACTGCAATATCTCTGCCACCATCTCACTGGCAGATGATGCATAAGGCTCCACATAGCTAAGCACTGCACCCTCAATACAGTCACGCGACTGACGATGATGGTCAAGCACTACCACATGCTGTGCTAACTGCAAAAGCTGCGGACACTCTGTTCGGCTTGGTCTGTTATTATCCACCACAATCAGAAGTGTTCCTTCTGTTATCCTCTGAATTGCAGTCTCATTATTAATAAACAGCTTCTTTCCATATTCTTCATCCTCGGCAAGACGATTTAGAAGAGGTTTTATGCTGTTTGCAATAGTATTCAGCACAATATGAACATCCTTACCAGATGTTCTGGCTGCGCGATAAATACCAACTGAAGCACCAATACAATCTGCATCGCTGATTGAATGACCCATGATCAGCACATCAGAAGATGCCTCTATAAGCTCCTTTAACGCCTGTGCCTTGACACGCGCCTTAACACGCGTATTCTTGCCCTGGCTCTGTGTACGACCGCCATAATAGGTGATCTCATCCTGATTTTTAAGAACAACCTGATCACCGCCGCGTCCAAGTGCCATGTCAATTGCCATGCGCGCGTAGTCATAATTTTTCGAATACGTTCCGCCGTTTATGCCAAGTCCGATACTGATCGTAACATTTATCGTGTTTCCGATACTGATCGTCTTCACATCCTCAAGAAGTGAAAAATCATTTGCCTGCATCTCTTTTAAATGCTCGTTGCTGACGATGGCAAAATATTTATCATTCTCTAGCTTTTTAATAACACCATGATAGGCACTGATATACTTTGTAATCTGACGGTCAATCAGCGCTATCAGCAAAGGTCGTCTCGTCTCCTCTATGGAGTCTAGGACTTCATCATAGTTATCAAGATAAATCAGCGCCGCAACAAGCTTTTCATCCTCAACCTTCTGCTTCCACTCAAGCATCTGTGTCTCGTCTGACAAATACACTGCATACATCATTGGTGCCTTTTTTCCCTGATCCTCTTCATCAACAACCGTCTCCACAATATCACGAATCGACACAGCCTTAATCGTGATCTGATATTTTCTTCCCAGATACTCCGAATGGACCTGTGATGTTCTTTGATTCTTTGGAAACTGTCTGTCGATTCCCGGAAACAGCGTACCCAAGTTTTTATGTGCATTGTTATTTAGCTGAACAATTCGCTGAAATGACTGATTCATCCATATTAGACGGCCAATCTCATCTGCCACACCATATGGAAATTCCATTTCCTGTAGCAGCTGCTTTTGAATCTGGGCATAACCTGCGCCAAAGCCAACCATGTCACTGTTAATTCTGCGGTGATAATAGATTGAAAGCGCCATAAGACCTATGATCAGAACAATTGAGCAGGCGCTTGCCGCCACACCAGCCATCCAGTCAATCATAGTGATAATGATGCTTAGAATCAAAAGCGAAATACATACAAGCAGCGGCCAGTTCATATACGCACTTAAGCTTCCATGTACTTTCACAGCCTCCTGCTTTTGCGTCTGACGAAGCTTTTCCTTCTCCTCGCGCTTTCTGTCTATATCCTGCAAAGCAGCTTTTCTCTCTGCCGATATTCTCTCAGATTCACCCGGCTCCGGTACCGTTTCACCCGGCTTATTTTTTTCCTCCATATCCATCTCTCCCCTGCCTGTCATGCAGGCAACGTTGTTTCAATCCACACCTACGAGATGTGGGAGATTTTTGTGTCAGGTTCGTAAAAAGTTTGTTAGGAATTTGTCCTGAGTTTTTTACAAAGCTATACAGGGTATAGTATAACACATTTGGGTAGAAATAGGAAGTAGGAAATTATAGAGAGGCATGCATGTGCATGCCTCCCTATAAGTTATCTCGCACAAAGGCTATTGATGAAGACAATATAGCAACCGAAATCACCTATCGTTTTTCTATAATATTTATCATCTTCTTCATATCCTAGTGCATCTCTCCACTCAGTATTTTTTCCCTGCGTCTTTAAATAGCGCGCCATCATATTAAAATGAGTGATGACACTGTTGTGGCAGGCTGTGCGAAAAGAGTCCTGCTCCATCTTCTGGCTGCGATCTAAGCTCAGCCATTTTGCGCGGATTTCAGCATATGTTGTTGCTTCTCCTATCAATTCATCATACAGTTCCTGACCAACTGGATCATTTTCGATTTCCTTAAGTAATTTCTGATGCAGATCTCTCATCTGATCAAATGTCAGACTCTTTGGTGTTTCTAAATAGTTTTCGTATGTGCTAGCCATGTTTTACCTCCTTTTTCTTCTACTGCCTCTCAAAATACTCTATCCCATTTTCTCCTTCGAAAAAAACGGGCCATGCTTTCGCATGACCCGCTCTCACTTAGTCAATCAGTTGCCTAATTAACATGCATATTAAATTTGCTTGAATTACTCAGCCTTCGGACCTGCAGCTACTAAAGCCTTACCTGCCTCGTTGCCCTCATATTTCTTGAAGTTCTTTACGAAACGGCTAGCAAGATCCTTTGCCTTTGCCTCCCACTCAGAAGCATCAGCGTAGGTATCGCGAGGATCAAGGATCTTCGGATCTACACCTGGAAGCTCAGTCGGAACCTCGAAGTTGAACATCGGGATCTTCTTGGTAGGTGCAGTTGTGATGGAACCATCCAGGATTGCATCGATGATACCACGAGTATCCTTAATGGAGATACGCTTTCCAGTACCATTCCATCCGGTATTTACCAGATATGCCTTTGCACCGCTCTTCTCCATCTTCTTAACCAGCTCTTCTGCATACTTGGTCGGATGCAGCTCAAGGAATGCCTGTCCGAAGCAAGCGGAGAAGGTTGGAGTCGGCTCAGTGATACCACGCTCGGTACCTGCTAACTTAGCTGTGAAACCAGACAGGAAGTAGTACTTAGTCTGCTCTGGAGTCAGAATAGATACTGGCGGCAGTACGCCGAAAGCATCTGCAGACAGGAAGATTACGTTCTTTGCAGCCGGAGCAGCAGAGATCGGACGAACGATCTTCTCGATGTGCTCGATCGGATAAGATACACGAGTATTCTCGGTTACGCTCTTATCTGTGAAATCGATCTTGCCATTCTCATCAACAGTAACGTTCTCAAGAAGAGCGTTTCTCTTGATTGCATTGTAGATATCCGGCTCAGAATCCTTATCAAGGTTGATAACCTTTGCATAGCATCCACCCTCGAAGTTAAATACGCCGTTGTCATCCCAGCCGTGCTCGTCATCACCAATCAGAAGACGCTTCGGGTCAGTAGACAGAGTGGTCTTACCTGTTCCAGACAGACCAAAGAAGATAGCGGTGTTCTCACCGTTCATATCGGTGTTAGCGGAGCAGTGCATGGAAGCCATACCCTTTAATGGAAGGAAGTAGTTCATCATAGAGAACATACCCTTCTTCATCTCGCCGCCGTACCAAGTATTGATGATAACCTGCTCATGGCTGGTGATGTTGAATACTACTGCAGTCTCAGAGTTAAGACCTAATTCCTTGTAGTTCTCAACCTTAGCCTTAGATGCGTTGTAAACAACGAAATCTGGCTTGAAGTTCTCCAGCTCCTCAGCTGTTGGGCGGATAAACATGTTAGTTACAAAGTGAGCCTGCCAAGCAACCTCTACGATGAAACGAACTGCCATTCTGGTGTCCTTGTTTGCACCACAGAATGCATCTACAACATACAGCTTCTTGTTAGAAAGTTCTTCCTGAGCGATCTTCTTTACTGCTGCCCATGCTTCTTCGCTTGCCGGATGATTATCGTTCTTATACTCGTCAGAGGTCCACCATACTGTGTCCTTAGAGTTCTCATCCATAACGATGAACTTATCCTTAGGAGAACGTCCGGTGTAGATACCAGTCATGACATTAACAGCACCCAGCTCGGTAACCTGTCCCTTCTCATAGCCTTCCAGTTCCGGCTTTGTCTCCTCTGCAAACAGATCTTCATAAGAAGGATTGTATACAACTTCTGTAGTTCCAGTAATACCATACTGGCTTAAATCCACTTTTGCCATTTTACATTAACCTCTCTTTTCTTAAATATCTGTATATAATTGGTGGCTTTGGGGCAAACCAAAAAGCATCCCAATCTATCTATATTATTCCAGAATTTTCACTAAAAGTCAATTGCTTTTTTTACCAATTGGGCACATCTTTTTGCCAGTTTTTATGCTTTTTTGTTAAAAAATTAACATTATGTTTAAACGCCATATACAAGCTGTCCAAGCCAGATGATAAATGGGATTGTTGCAGCAAATAAAATCGTAGAAAGAAGCGTTGCCCTCGCACAAAGAGCTGGTTCCATATCGTGCTGAATCGCATATACGCTTGTCAGATTTGCTACCGGACATGCCACATAAATCAACACTGCCATTCTTAAATTCGGATCTAACGGAAGAAGTGCCATCACTACTAACATTATAAGCGGGCAAATCAAATTTCTGATTAATGAGATCACATACGCTCTTTTTTCTGTCACAATCTGAATAAGATTTCCATCCGCAAGCATAACGCCGACGATGATCAGCGCCATAGGTGTTGTGATTCCTCCGATATTGGAGCAAACTGTCTGAAGCGGTCTTGGAAAATGCACATGAAAAATCAACATCAAAATGAGTGCAAGTGTACTTATATTAAGCGGTGTTAAGAAAATCTTTGGATGAAATTTCTGTCTTGTAAAAAGAGAAATCTGAAGTGTGAAAAATAACAAATTAAATGCAATAATTCCTGCTGCACCGTAAAGTGTTCCCCAATCTCCCATTAACGCAATACATAGAGGCATTCCAATAAAGGTGCAATTAGGATATGTGCAAAGTCCCGTGTAGGCTGCACGCTTTTTTTCCGGCACCTGTTTTATTTTTGCATATAGCATACACCCAGCTGATGTAAGTGCCATACAGGAAAAAAGAAGCGCCACAGCAATGGCAACATTTACTATATCTTGTCCACTTGCCTCCATGCTGCTTGCTGACAGCACTGTAAACGGAAGAATGAGTGATGAAACAAGTTTTGAAAGATAGCGCTGCTGCTCTTTTGTGATCAGATTTTTCTTTCCAGCCACGTAGCCGACGATTACATAGCCAAAGATTATAAGAATCTGCTCAAACACAATTTGCATTGACATAAAATAGTCCCCCTTGTTTTTTTACAAATCCATTATACTGAAAGGATTCCCACAGCGCAATAAAAAACTCCCACCATTCCTTTCGGATGATGAGAGTCTTTTTTTCTATCAATCAGGCAATTATGCTGCATGTGTTCCGTTTGACGTGCCTGATGTCTTTGCGCACTCTGCTTCAAATTCACGCAGCTTTCTTGCTGCCTGTGGTGTAAGTGTCGTTGGTACCTGGATCTCGACAACCGCATACTGATCGCCGAAGACTTTGGAATCCTTCATTGATACAATACCTTTGCCTCTTAAACGGATCTTGCTGCCTGACTGAGTACCTGGTTTGATCTTGCAGATAACATCACCATGAATAGTCTGAATGCGAGCCTCGCCGCCAAATACAGCTGTTGTAAATGGAATCTGCACTGTTGTGTATACATCCATTCCTTCACGGCGAAATCCTAGCTTATCCTGTACAGTTACTTTAAGTAACAGATCGCCTGTACGGCCGTTTCTTCCGACATTGCCTTTTCCTTTAAGACGAATTGTCTTTCCCGTATCTATACCTGCCGGAATCTTAATTTCAAGTGTCTGAACCTTTCCATCAGAACCCTGCAGACGAACTCTCTTGTTTGCACCAAAGGCTGCTTCATCAAAGCTAACCGTAACTTCTGCTTTGACATCAAGGGAATTTGCTTCATCTACACCAGTTCCAAAGCCTGAACCATAATCAGATCCAAAGTCTGAATAACTACTGTAGCCATCAGCGCCCTGACCAAAACCAGAACCAAAGCCACTAGACGAATAGCTTCTCCTGCCTGAACTTCCAGTACCGCCAAAACCACCCTTAAAATGACCGCCGCCGAACAAATTTTTTAATATATCATCCATGTCGGCTTCATTTCCATTAAAATGATACTCCTGATAACCGCCGTTTTGGCCGGCATTCTTAAATCCGCCAAAACCACCAAAGCCGCCTGCTCCACCGGAATAGCTACCTGAGTAACCATTTGCGCCCTGACCAAAGCCTTCCTCAAATGCGGCATGGCCATACTGGTCATAAAGCTTACGCTTCTTCTCGTCACCGAGTACATCGTAAGCCTCATTTACCTCTTTAAAATGCTCTGCCGCCGATGCATCTCCTACATTACTGTCTGGATGATACTTCTTGGCTAATTTTCTATATGCTTTCTTTATTGCAGATGCGTCTGCACTGCGGCTGACGCCTAATACTTCATAGTAATCTCTTTTCATCACAGTTCTCACTCCTTTTTTATGAAACGCTCCAAATAAAGAGCTTCGTGCTTAACTGTTTCCAAATGGCAGAATGATATTGTTGTTCTGCTCTACATGTACTATAACACTTATTATTCTATCTGTCAATAAAATTCATAATTTATTTTGTGAAAGTTTTGCGATACCTACAGTTCACGCATCTATATTACGAAAGCCCTTCACCTTCGGGCTTTGCCTCAATATTGGCTTCTATTTGAACTGTAGCGTCAATATCAATCACTTCTTCCCCACGATAATTCCATACATCTCTGGTCTTCTGTCGCGGAATAGTCCCCACTCGAGGCGCTTTTGTGCCAGCTCTGCCAAATCAAATTCACTATAAAGAATTTCTTCCTGATCGCGTGATGCTTCGCTTATAAGCTCTCCTGTTTCGTCTGCAATGAATGATGAACCATAAAAATTTAATGCAGATGTCTGGCCACCATTTTCTTCGCATGGCTCTACTGTTTCTGTTCCAATTCGGTTTGCTGCTATGACTGGCATCAGATTTGCTGCCGCATGACCCTGCATGACGCGTCTCCAGTGCGGCATGCTGTCGCACTCTAGAATTGGTTCGGAGCCGATGGCTGTCGGGTAGAGCAAAATTTCTGCACCTAAAAGTGCCATGCTGCGTGCTGTCTCTGGAAACCACTGATCCCAGCAGATGCCAATTCCGATTGTTCCATAGCGTGTTTTAAATGCCTTGAAGCCTGTATCGCCCGGTGTGAAATAAAATTTTTCCTGATAATAATGATCATCCGGGATGTGCGTTTTTCGATATACGCCAAGCAGTGTTCCGTCTGCATCTATACATGCTACGGAATTATACAGATTGTTGACATCCTTCTCATAAAAACTGATTGGAAGAACAACCTGAAGCTCTTTTGCAAGGCGCTTGCCCATCTGAACTGCCTTATTTTCTTCTACTGTCTTAGCATACTGATAGAAATCGTAGCGGCGCTGCTGACAGAAATATTCGCGTTCAAACAGCTCTGGCAAAAGAATGACATTGGCGCCGTTTGCTGCGGCTTCTCTGACCATTTCTTCTGCATGCGAAAGACTCTCTTTGGGATTTGTGCTGCATTTCATCTGAATTGCTGCTGCTTTTATTTTACTCATGAATTTTCCTCTCTTCTCCACAAATATCGCGTACAGCGTCCGATTTCGCTATAAGGATATCATGCGCTGCTATTTCGTTTCAATCATCTTGGAATCTGCTGTGTTATGCAGTGAATATTTCCGCCTCCTGTCAAAATATCTCTCGCAAAAACAGGTATTACCTTTCGGTCTGGATTCCACTGCTGCATAAGCTGCACAGCTCGCTCATCGCTTTCCTTATTTTCACCGCCAAACACTGGCAAAATGATCGCATCATTTGAAAAATAAAAATTGACATAGGATGCTGCAAGACGCTCTCCAACTTCTCGCATATCCTCGCCTTCCTCAAATGTATAGCCGTCAAGATCCTCTTTTGTGATGCATATCGGATGATCTGGAATTGGAAGCTTATGAATAACAAGCTTGCGGCCTTTTGCATCTCGCACGTTTTCAAGATACGATAAGCTTTGATGTGACAGCTCATACTGAGGATCATCTTTATTATCTGTCCACGCAAGCACTACCTCACCTGGGCGAAGAAATGCACACACATTGTCTACATGCTCATTTGTCTCATCCTGATAAATTCCTCGCGGAAGCCATAATACCTTCTTGATTCCAAGAAAACGTGACAGCTGTTCTTCAATCTGTTCTCTCGAAAGATTTGGATTTCGTCCGGCACTTAACAGACAGCTTTCTGTCGTTAAAAGTGTACCCTCTCCATCGCTGTGAATGGAACCACCTTCTAATACAAATGGCGCAGCATCGTACCAGTCAAAGCCAAACTGATCTGCAAATGCACTGGCAAATGCATTGTCTTTTTCCCAGGAAGCATACAAACCATCGACATTTCCGCCCCACGCATTAAATTCCCAATTTATGGCTCGAATAACAGAATCACTAGCAGAACTTGAACTTTGATCTGAACCTTCTTGATTTGAATTTGCAGTATTGTGTTTATTTGATTTAACAAAAGTAGGTGCCACATCTCTTGCCCATGCATCATCGGTATCTGCAAAGAAAAGCTCAATATTGTCCTGCTGCATTATGTCCGCGTTTTTATTTTCTCCAAACAGCTTTTCTTGTGCAATTGGAAGTGTTTTTTTCGTGACCGCAACGTAGACCTTCTCGCTCTGTGCTATGGCTTTGATCACTGCTGCAAATGCATTCCCTGCCGCTTTGGCCTCATATCCCCACGAACCTGGGCGCTTTGGCCATATTAGAATGCAGCCCTGATGCGGCTCAAACTCGCCGGGCATGTAAAAGCCGTCCTCACTCGGAATTTGCTTTATCAATTTCATATAAATTTCTGATTCCTTCCTCTTTCTTAGATGAATTCTATACGCGTCAATGTTTGACGAAACCATTACACCGATGTCGTTTCGTAACACCACTAAGAAAGTCTATTTTTGAAATCTTCATATCCAAAGCGCTTTACTGTCTCGATGGCTCCATCTTCATGAAGCAAGCAAATATCTGGCAGACCAATTCCATTAAATGTATTGTTTTTTACCATGGAATAAATTGCCATATCTTCAAATACAAGACGGTCTCCCACATGAATTTCATGGTCAAAGCTATAATCACCAATCACATCTCCAGCCAGACATGTCATGGATGAGAGGCGATATGTATAAGGCTTCTTACCAGCTTCATCGCCGCCTTTAAGCGGTGGGCGGTACGGCATCTCTAATACATCCGGCATATGACATGCTGCAGATGCATCCAATATCAGAATAGAAAGGTCATTGTCCACAATATCCTGAACCTCTGTTATCAGATAACCCGCGTTTAATGCAATTGCTTCACCAGGCTCCAGATATACTTCCAGATGATAGGTATCCTTTATTCGCTTTATAAGGCGAATCAGACGTTCAATATCATAGCCTGGTCTTGTGATATGATGACCGCCTCCGAGATTAAGCCATTTGATCTTCTTTAAATATGGTTCAAAAGACTTTTCAAAAGCGTTGAAGGTTGCCTCCAAATCATCAGAATCCTGCTCACAGAGTGTATGCACATGGAGTCCTTCTATTTCTTTTGGAAGTGTTTCTGGAAATTTTGCGCGCACTACACCAAGACGTGAACCTGGTGCACACGGATCATATATTGCATGACCCTCCTGTGTGGAAAACTCTGGATTGACACGCATTCCGATACTTACACGATTCCCGTTTTCTCTCTGACTGTTATTATATTCAGAAATGATTTCTTTGTGCTTTTCAAACTGCGCAAATGAATTGAAAATGATATGATCACAGATCGTTACAAGCTCCTTCATATCCTCTGTCTTGTAAGCTGGTGCAAAGACATGGTTTTCTTTTTTCATCTCTTCATATCCAAGCCTTGCCTCATAAAGACCGCTGGCGGTCGTACCACTTAAGTACGACCCGATCAGCGGATATACGCGAAACATTGAAAAAGCTTTCTGTGCCAAAAGGATATGACAGCCCGTCTCTTCTTCGACACGATGCAGACATTCCAGATTTTCTCTTAGCTTTTTTTCATCAACCACATAGGCTGGTGTTTTGATTGTTTCCCACATAGCTTCATTACTCCACGATCTGCGGATTTTCATCTACTACCCACGGCAGACCATAGCGGTTTAACATATCCATGTATGGATCTGGATCAAACTCTTCCACATTGAATACACCTGGCTTTTTCCACACCTTATCCATGACAAGTGCTGTTCCAATCATTGCCGGAACACCTGTTGTATAAGAGATTGCCTGGGAACCTACCTCGCGGTAGCACTCCTGATGATCACATACATTGTAGATATAGATGGTCTTCTTCTTTCCATCCTTAGTTCCTGTATAAATACAGCCAATATTTGTCTTTCCTACTGTTCTTGGTCCTAAGGAAGCCGGATCTGGCAGCAATGCCTTTAAGAACTGAATCGGAACGATCTCTTTTCCTTCAAAGTTAATAGGTGATGTGGAAAGCATACCAACATTTTCAAGGCACTTCATATGAGTCAGATAACTCTGACCAAATGTCATAAAGAAGCGAATGCGCTTTACACCTGGAATATTCTTTGCAAGAGATTCGATTTCCTCATGATGAAGCAGATACATATCCTTCTCACCAACCTGTGGGAAATCATATACACGCTTGATCTCCATCGGCTTTGTCTCTACCCAGTGACCATTCTCCCAGTAGGAGCCATTTGCAGAAACCTCTCTTAAGTTGATTTCCGGATTGAAGTTTGTTGCAAACGGATAGCCATGATCGCCACCGTTGCAGTCTAAGATATCAATTGTCTCGATCTCATCAAAATAGTGCTTTAATGCATATGCACTGAAAACACTTGTTACGCCTGGGTCAAAGCCAGTTCCAAGAAGTGCAGTCAGACCTGCCTTTTCAAAACGCTCCTTATATGCCCACTGCCATGAATAGTCAAAGTAAGCAGTGAAACCTTCATCCTTGCAGCGCTTTTCATAAATAGCTCTCCACTCTGGATCATCTGTATCCTCTGGCTCATAGTTTGCAGTATCAATATAGTCAACACCACATGCAAGACATGCATCCATAATGGTCAAATCCTGATACGGAAGTGCAACATTCAAAACAGCCTGTGGCTTATAGGAATTGATTAATGCCTTTAACTCTTCTACGTTGTCTGCATCTACCTGTGCTGTCGTGATTACAGTCTTTGTGGTACCCTCAAGCTTTTCCTTTAATGCATCACACTTTGATTTTGTACGGCTTGCAATGCAGATCTCTGTAAAGGTGTCGCTGTTCTGGCAGCACTTATGAATTGCTACACCTGCTACTCCACCACATCCAATAATTAAAAGTCTTCCCATCGTTTTGTCCTCCTGTTTTATATTAGTTTTCCTCTTCTTCCAGCATATCCTCAACATATCGAGGAAGCATAAATGCACCCTTGTGCAGATTCGTGGTGTAATACCACGTTTTTATATTGCGCTCCTTCCAGCGTTCCACATTTAAATCTGTCAACGGATGATATTTTTTTGACGTAAATCCAAACAGCCAATAACCTGATGCACATGTTGGAATATGTGCCTGATATACTCTGCTTATTGGAAAGCTGTGGCTTGCTTTTCGGTGCATTGCGCGGCATGTATCCTCATCTTCATCATAGAATGGACTTCCATGCTGATAAACCATGATGCCATCCTCTTTTAAAGCGCGATAGCAATTTCCATAAAATTCCTTCGTAAACAATCCTGCCGTATGACCTAACGGATCAATTGCATCATTTATAATCAGATCATATTGATCATTCTTTGAACGAAGAAAACGAAGACCATCTGCGTAAAAGACGCGCACACGCGGATCATCCAGACCTCTTGCATTGTCTGGGAAAAACTTCTTGCAGACCTCTACAAATACCTCATCTGGCTCAACAACATCAATCTCTTCAATCTCTTTATAATAAGAAAGCTCTCTTGCTACGCCTCCATCTCCGCCTCCAATTACAAGCACATGGCGCACATTTGGATGAACTGCCATAGGCACATGAACGATCATCTCGTCATATACAAACTCATCCTTCTCGGAAAATACAATGCTTCCATCGGAGCTGATAAATCGTCCAAATTCCTTTGAATCAAACACGTCTATTCGCTGGAAATCGGTCTGCTCGCCGAACAGCTGCTTTTCCACTTTCACTGACATTTTTACCTTGTCAGTATGATAATCTGAAAACCAAAGCTCCATTTTTTATCCTTTCAGCTGCCACATTTTATTCTGCAGCCTTATAATACATTTAAATACTCTACTGCTGGATCTTCCGTTCCCTGCATAGAACAGCCCTTTTCCTTTGCATAAAGTACATATTCAATAATTTCGTCTGTAATAAGCTCGCCTGGTGCCAAAATCGGGATTCCCGGCGGATAACACATGACAAATTCGGCACAAATGCGGCCAGATGTCTCTCTAATTGGAAGGCGTGTCTTTTCTGAATAAAATGCTGTCTGCGGTGATACAAGTACCTTCGGATTAATGTACTCTGTATTTAACATACTAGCCGGGTCCTTTGAATACAAACGCTTTATATCGGCAAGTGCACCAACAAGACGCTCTATATCCTGAATGCGGTCTCCGATAGAAATATAAGCTAAAATATTTGCTATATCACCAAGCTCAATCTGAATATCATACTCATCACGAAGCAAATCATAGACTTCGATTCCCGCAAGACCAATATCTCTTGTGTAAACAGAAAGCTTTGTGACATCAAAATCATAAACGCTTCCTCCATTGATTAAATCCTTGCCGTAGGCATAATAGCCGCCAATCGCATTGATTTCATCACGGGCATACTCTGCCATTTTTGCGACCTTTGCGAAGGATTCTTTTCCGCGAAGTGCCAAATTTCTTCTGGAAATGTCAAGGCTTGACATCAACAGATATGATGCACTTGTTGTCTGTGTCAGGTTAATAATCTGACTGACATACTCCCAATTTACGTTCTTTCCTGTTAAAAGGATGGAGCTTTGCGTCAGGCTTCCGCCTGATTTGTGCATGGAGACTGAGGCCATATCTGCTCCTGCATCCATCGCACAAACTGGAAGATTTTCTCCAAAATAAAGATGCGTTCCATGTGCCTCATCTACAAGCACCTTCATGCCATGTGCATGTGCCACCTTTACAATAGAACGAAGATCCGAACAAATTCCATAGTATGTCGGATTATTGACAAGGACAGCTACTGCCTTTGGATGTTCAAGAATCGCCTTTTCTACCTCGCTTACCTGCATACCAAGCGAGATTCCCAGACGATTATCCATCTCCGGATTTACATATACTGGAATTGCACCGCAAAGCACAAGTGCATTTATTACACTCTTATGAACATTTCTCGGCAAAATGATTTCATCTCCTGCCTTGCAGACAGAAAGCACCATACCCTGAACAGAGGACGTTGTTCCTCCAACCATAAAAAATGCATGATCGGCACGAAATGCCTCTGCCGCTAACTCTTCTGCCTCCTTAATTACTGAAACCGGATGACACAGATTATCAAGCGGCTTCATGGAATTGACATCAAGACTGACGCATTTTTCACCAAGAAGCTCGACTAATTCCGGGTTTCCACGTCCTCTCTTATGTCCTGGCACATCAAACGGAACCACTCTTCGTTTCTTTAGCTTTTCAAGCGCCTCATAAACTGGCGCGCGCATTTGTCCTTTTTCCATTTGCCTACAGTCCTCTCAATTTGATGACCTGTTTCTTTTATAAAAAAAGGAACAGGCTGCATCACCTGTTCCGTAAAGTCCTATGTATCGTTTTTTCGCACGCATGCTTTTGCCCAGATGTGCATCCGATTATTATTGACCGTTTCACAAGTGATGTTTCGACCGGATGAGCACACTACTGTGCCATGTCCCGTCAACTTATAAAATTTGAGCTTCTAACTCAATCAATAACGCGGTTTAAAAACCACAATCGGCAGCTGCCCCGCCTGTCCGTATGGGCTTAATCCTCATCATTAGATGCGGATAGGCATGCGCAATAAAACGCGCTATTTGTAATATAACACGTTTGTTTCAAAAATGCAATTGTTTTTTTTTACATTTTCAGTTTTTGTGAATAGATGTTTCTTTATTCTTGTTCCTCCTTCCACAAATCAATAAACTCCAGAAGTGCTTTCGCCTGTTTTTCTTTTGTTTTTTTAGACGTTTTTTTCAGAATACAGTCAATTTGATCTATTCCTTTTTGATCCATTCGCGCTAACCATTGCCCGTCTCCATATACGCGCCCCTTTGTTATCTCCACAATCTGAAATGGATCGTAGCTGTCTAGCCCCATATGTTCCAGTTCCTTTTTTATTCCGTATCGTGTTCTAGGCATACAGCGATCCTCTAAAAATTGCTCATATTCTTGCCACGAAGGTTTTTCGCGGCTGCCAAATGCCCGACTAATCAGATCATCTGTGAAGTTCCAGATTTCCAGTCTGTTTATTGCTGGATAAATGTCCAACAATGTTGCTGGTTTTTTACGATCCATATATACATAGACAATTCTTGAAGACTTTTTTGCCTCATCTATAACATTGCTTACTGTACCAAGCGACACTCCTGCCTTTTGCGCAGTCTGGCGCATGGAATTTCCCTGCTGATAAAGTGTGCAAATTTTTGCCTTCTTCTCTGTACTTAGTCCTGGTCTTCCCTTCTTTCTTTTTGCAACATTAATCGCTGCCCTTAGTTCATCTCTTTCTTTTGCACACTTCGCATATTCTTCCATCACTCGCTTTAATTTGCGGTTAAGGCGCTCGATTTCCCGTTCATTTTGTGTTTTATTTATATCCTTATCTTTCTTTTCACTTTCAATCTCCATTTGCAGCCTCCTTTCCCTTAAAAATAGTATATCCGTATATGTTCAAAAAAATCAATCTTTTTATGAACATATACGGATTTTCAAATACATTTATGAATAAATTGTCACTCTACAAATTTTAGTTAAAAAACTTGTATACTTTTTAACTGCGAATAATGATAAATGACTTTCTCATGGGCAATAATTTTAGATCTAATTTTCTACCTTAGCCTCAAACTTCCACTCGCCACTTCCAACCTCAAGCTGTGAACCACCGTATTCTTTTGGCATACATACAGTAGCAATAATTCCTAGCGGAATGTATGCCGCAAGAAAAAAGCTTTCATTCTCCTTTTTCCATGACACCTTTACAATTCCCCACGGGGTCATAACACTCCCCTTCGCATACGTCAACTCTGCTACGGCATACGGTGCCACTAACATTTTTGTCCATCCTGGTGACTGCGGACGAAGCCCTAACACAAAGCTTGTCATCCATTCGCGCACATGACCCATCATCGCATGATTACGGGAGCGCACCATACTACCAAGCCAAAGTTCCTCATAATTCCAATACTCCGGCAATGTGGTAAGTCCATTATCGGCAAATACACGATAGCTCGGCGCAGTTGGATTCATTACCATCTGATAGACAACATCACTATAGCCTGCCTCTGCCAGTGCAGTAAATACCTGTTTTAAACCAACTTCTCCTGACGTCAAATGATAACCATTTTTCTTTACAGCTTCTACGAGTGCTTTCACTGCCTGCTCTTCATGCTCCTCTGCCATACCGCTAAACAATGCAATCGCATAGCTTGCCTGACTGCCTGTTCCAAACTGTTCAGTTGCCTCATCGTAACACTCTGGATGGTGATAAAATGCGTCTCTTACGGCTTGTGCTTTTGCCTCGTATAATTTTGCTTTCTTATCTAGCTTATTTTCTTTCTGTTTTTTCTGCCCTTTTAAAATTTCACAAATCTGCTTTGTAATCACGAGCATTCTGTAATATGCACAAGTAGCGACCAGCACATTTGGTGTATGCTCCCCATACTCACCCCATTCGCCCATCTGCGCATAATTTTCCAAGACACCATTTGTCGTCTGGCGATCCAAATAGGCTAGGTAACGCTCTATTACTGGAAATGCCTGACGCAATACAGCTTCATCGCCATAATATTGATAATATGCCCACGGTGTGAAAACACATGCACCATTCCAGTTTGGATCCTTGTAAAGTCCTCCGATACGATAAAACGCAGGAATGATACCTGGCACAAACCCCTCCTCATTATTTCCTGCAAGCGAAGCCTGCTCGTTATCGAGCTGCGAATCGCAGATATCATGAATAATCTTTTTCATCCATGCGCGAATGTCATACACATCTGCAACAGATGCAAACATCAGATGTGAAGTTTCAATCCAGCCGAGTTTTTCAATCTGCGGACAATCGGTAAAGCTCCAGTACATGTTGCTTGAAATTGAGCGGTCTGTAATTTCGCAGATACGATTTAAAGTTTGATTTGAAGTTTCAAAAGTGCCATGCTTCTCATTTGCTACTGCAAGACGACAGCAGATGATCTGATCTGACGTAAGCTCACCTGGGAAGCCGACGACCTCCACATACTGAAAGCCATGATAGCAAAAGGACGGATGCCAACGCTCCTCACCAGTTCCTGCCATTCGATAGGAATCGCGAATCACACAGTCAAACTTCTCACTCCAACTCTGAGTGCACGACCTCTGGTCTACACCATTGTCAGTCTCATTTATCATTTCCGCTGGGTACATAGAAATCCAATTTCCACGATTTTCTTTTGTTGTTCCATGTAGCACAAGCTCCACAAAACCAGCTCCATTTTTTCCCACATCTACCATGAAATGACCTTCTCCCAGCTTTTTTACGCTCTTTGCGGTAAAGCGTTCCTCGATCCTAATTGGCGGACACTCGCGCGCCATAAGCACTCCCTTTGGCGACTGCATTTTCTTTGCTTTGGCCCAGCCATTTTCCTCTGATGGTATCTTTCCTATAAGTTCTTCTGCCAAGCAGGCATCGTAATCCTCGCCGCCATACCAGTTCTGAAAAACAGTCGGTCCATTGACCCACAGCCAGTTTTCATTGGATGTGCAAACAATCTTTCTTGTTCCATCCTTTAAGATCAGCTCTACTTGAGCGATCAACTTCTTTCTGCCACAGATTCCCGGCTTAACAAAACAACTGTCATTTTTCTGATAACGGCCAAATTTTGTCTTTGTTCCATCTTGATATACCATAACCGGGTTGATTGTGTACCCAGTGTACTGACCATTTCCCAGCGTTATCGTAAGGAAATTAGTGCCTGAAATAAGTTGATTTGTAATGTCATAAGTCACATAATAAACAGTCTTTGTCGCATCAGACTCGCCAGGCTCAAAAAAAGCATCGGATAACTTCTGTCCATTCATATCAGCCAGAAACACACCAAGTCCACTGATATACGCTCGTGCACATACTACTTGTTCAAGATCTGCCACTTCAAATTCACCTACCAAAACCGGAGCTAACTCCTGATTTTCATAGTCTTCACCCTGTCCAATCCAAGTGCCTTTCCAATCCTCGCGCTCAAGTAAGCCTGTCTCAAATGATGCCGTCTCACTCCACACGGATGCCTGATTTTCTCCATCCCACACCATCACCTTCCAATACGCTTTCTGTGCAGAATGTAGCTTTTTGCCCTGATACAAAATTCCAAAACAGCGGCTTTCCTTTACAACACCGCTGTCCCAGAGCATCCCTGTCTCATTTATAAGCGATGCCTCACTCTCTGATACCAGAATTCGATATGCAGTCTGTCTTTCATTTTTTTCGTCTTTTTTATCCGATACCAGTTGCCAGGAAAACACCGGATTTTCGTTGATTCCCAGCGGATTTTTCAGTGCCTGTACCCTCAGATCCTCAGTTCTCATTCCAATTAAGCCTCCGTCATCGTTCATCTTTGTCATTTTGTCATTTCATCTTTTTATCCCTTTACAGAACCTACAGTCATACCCTTTACAAAATATTTCTGTGCAAATGGATAAATCAAAATGATCGGTATAATTCCAACAAAGATCTGTGCACACCTCACGGTACGATCTGAAATCATCGACATGGACTGCCAGTCCTCTAAACTAAGCAATGTCATATCACGCTGTACAACAACGGTCTGCAAAAACGATGCTAATGGATAGCTTGATGGGAAATTAGAGAAAATTAATCCATCAAACCAGCTGTTCCAGTGACTAATAAAGGAAAACAGCATCAGAGTCGCGATTGACGGCTTTGCACATGGTACAAAGATCTGGAAACAGATACGCCACTGTCCTGCTCCGTCGATCTCGGCTGCCTCCTCTAATTCGTGTGGAATTCCTCTAAAGAAATTTAACATCAAAATTACGTTGTAAACAGGAACTGCTGCTGGAAGCACCAACGCCCAGATCGTATCCATCATTTTCAGATTCTGAATTAGCAAATAGCCCGGAATCAGGCCACCTGAAAACAGCATTGTAAAGAAGAAAATCCATACATACACAGTTCTCATGCGAAATGAAGTCGATTCCTTTGACAGTGGGTACGCAAGCATAATTGTTAAAATCATATTTAATGGAAGTCCGATTGCGACACGCTCCACCGAGCGAAGCAGTGATTTCCAGAAATCAGCCTTCCCTACTACATAATCATACGCATACAGATTAAATTCAACAGGAAAAATAGAAACTTTTCCAGCTGCAACTGCTGTACTGCTTGAAAATGACATTGCCAGAATATTTAACAACGGAAACAGGCAGGCAAATGACAGCAATGACAGCACAATTACATTAATTACCTCAAAAACAATACGCCCTTTTGATTTCTTCATAACAGTTCCTCCTAAAAGATACGATAATCAGCCAGCTTATACGCCAGGAAATACGATATCGAAATAAAAAGTGTGGAGATAACGGATTTAAACAAACCCACAGCTGTTGCTGGTCCATATTGCGCATCCAAAAGACCAAGACGGTATACAAACGTATCAATGATATCTCCTGTCTGGTATACAGAAGTGCTGTACATATTGAAAATCTGATCAAAACCTGCATTTAATACATTTCCAAGACTAAGTACCATCATCAGCACGATGATCATCTTCATACCTGGAAGTGTAACATGCCATGTCTGCTGCCAGCGATTTGCGCCGTCAATCTGTGCAGCCTCATACAGTTGCGTGTCAATGCCCAAAATAGCAGCTAGGTACACAATTGCTCCATATCCAAAATTTTTCCAGATATCGGTCACAATCATCGTACCTCTAAAATATCGATTGTCACCTAAAAAGAAAATGGATTTTCCGCCAAATGCGGTTATGATTTGATTAATGATTCCTTCTCCCGGGGAAAGCATATCACGGAAAATTCCACCGAGAATAACCCAGGACATGAAGTAAGGCAGATACACAATTGTCTGCACGACTTTCTTAAAACGGCGTCCCTTTATTTCATTTAAAAGAAGCGCAAACACGATTGGAACAACTAATCCCAGCACGATCTTCCATGCTGCTATAATAATCGTATTCATCATCGCCCGTGTGAAACCCGGAAGGGAAAATACATATGAAAAATTGTCAAATCCGATCCACTTCTGTTTTCCAAACATTCCCTTACTCGGGATAAACTTCTGAAATGCAATGATCAATCCGCCCATCGGAACATAGGAAAAAATAAGAACAAGAATCAGTCCCGGAAGAATCATCAGATGCAATGGCAACTCTTTTTTAAACTTTGCTTTCGTATATTTCGTTTTTACTTTTTTTACTATATTTATATTTGGCATTTCAAATCCCTCATTTTCATCGCTGTATTCCAACTGTACTTCAATAAAACAATGAAAAAGCTGCCATGCTGTGCCACACCAGACGCTGCATGACAGCCTTTTTTATCTCTGACCAATTACTGTTGTGCCTGATACCACTCGTTCACTTCATCCGTCATATCCTGACCACCTGCAGAATACCAAGATTCTACAACGTTATCAAACTCATCGGCAGTTGTCTGTCCAGTGATGATCTTAATGAACGCTTCATCGAGCATGGTATCCAATGTTGTCTTTCTCATACTCATGGTCTCAGTTGCGACTCCATAGAACTGATCTCTTACTAACTTTACGTTTTCATCGTTCTCATAATCAATCAAAAGCATCTGGGAACCACCTTCACCGAATACACGATTCCAGCCCCAAAGTGTTGTATCGCCATCCTGCGCTGCCTTGCTGTACTCATACATGCTAAGCTGCTCTCCGTAAAGATCTCCTGGATCGCCAGTCTTTAACGGCTCTGCGATTGCCTTTGCGGTCTGCTGATTCTTATCCGGGCTGTTTAAGGATACCGGTGAAAGTCTCCATACACCCTCTAATCCATCACCTGGGTTTGCATAGTAGCTATACTCATTTAATTCTGGATCGAATACCTTCTCACAATAGAGATTTAGCAATTCAACTAATGCCTCTGGATGCTCACACTCAGAGCTTACTGCATACCAGCTGCTTGTCATCATGTTGATACCCGGTGTCACCTCTGCACTTTCCTCGCTGGTTACGATCTGATATGGTCTCCAGTCTGCATCTGGATTCTGGTTCAAATTATCCTGCAGTGGCCACAAAGCAGTTGCATGCCATCCATACAATACACCACACTTATCGTTTACCAGATCCTCTGCTGCCTTTGTTCCATCATTTACATGGAACTCTTCATCCAGATAACCATTCTGATACAGATCAGCCAATGCTTCCAGTGTCTGCTTCATCTCTGGTGTCGTGCTGCCGTATACGAGTGTTCCGTCATCCTGCTGTACCCAGTAACGCGGGTATGCACCATATGCATTTGCAAAGCCCTTAATATCCATCAAGTTTCCATACAAATCGTTGCAAAGAGCCATGCCAACTGCACCATCTCCTACCTTTTCCATAAAGGCATCCATGATTCCCTTTAAATCATCAATTGTCTTTGGTGCTTCCAGCCCCAACTCATCCATCCAGTCCTGACGAAGCCAAAGCATCTGTGCGGTCTCAATATCACAATCAACATATGGGATTCCGTACTGTACTCCATCAAAAGTACATGCCTGCACACACTGCTCTCCTGCAGATTCGATCATGGACTTGAGCAGATCACTCGCATACTCCTCAAAATATGATCCCATATCAACAACCAGATCTGCTTCTACCAGATTTTTCAGTGTCAATTTATCGACACAAACGATATCTGGTATCGTTCCTGCTGCAACGGCTGCATTAAACTTCTGTGTCTGCTGCTCTTCATTCGGTGCAATCCACAGATACTTCACATTGATTCCAAGACGATCAGCAATCAGTCTAGTCCAACGGTTATCCTCATAGGACTCATCCTTTAAAATAGAAAAAATATCACTCTCCATTGTGGAGTCCTGTGTTCTACAGAATGTCACAGTGTATTCCTCTGTGTTTTCTGCTGCCTGTGCCATCGTTGGTGCTACACTTGAAAGTGCTGTCAATGTGCCGAGAAGTGCTGCTAACGTTCTTTTTTTCATGTTTTTCCTCCTAATAAAAATGTGCTTTTATACAACAAACCGCTGATTTTCGTTCTTAGTTTTGTTGCTTTTTGTTGTACTCATCATATCTTTTTTACTAGTATTTTTCAACATGCTTAAAATTTGCTTTTTATGACCTTTTTTCTGAATTTTTTCTAATTTTTCTATAACCGTTTCCTTATCCTCGCTGGATTCGGTATGTCTGCGGTGTCACACCATATCGTCTCTTAAAATTCCGGTAAAATGCAGCAGAATCGCCACAGCCGACTTCCTCCATAATCTCTTCCACACTTTTATTTGTCCTACACAGCAAATCTGCCGCCGTCTGAAGGCGAATATCACTAAGAAGCTGCGAAAAAGAATATCCAGTTTCCATCTTCAATTCGTGTCGCAGCGTATCCTCTCTTCGATTCCACCTTAACGCTAGCTCTTTTAACGTAATATCCTGTAAATGCTGCTTCATATCCTGCAAAATTTCTGGTATCTGCCACACGCTTCCATCAAAACCCTCCAGAATCTTCATATTCTGTCTATGTCTGCGTATTCCCTCACCGAGCAGAATACAGACATAGCTTTCCTGTACTAGATTACTCTTTTTTGTCTCTAACTGCGCCTGCTCATACAATCGAAGCACCGTCTGTTTCATCCGATCATCTGGTGTTGCTGAAAAAAATAATACGCGATTGCAATAATTGGTGTACGCCATTTTCCAGAAAAAATCGCCTAAAATTCCCTGCTCATACAAAAGTGTGGAAAAGGTTCTGGTAAAAGTCGATGCTCGCATCAAAATATTCACGGCAATTCCGTTTGAATCTGCTGTAAAAAGTGCCTGCTCAACTCCCGGTGCCACAATGCAAAAATTTCCCTCCGACATGTCATACTGCTTATCGCCAAGATAAAAAACAGCGGTTCCTTCCATTATGTAAACAATCTTAATAAATTCCAGTTTATGCAAAAAAGGTGGACAAAATCTTACATTTTTAAAACAGTGTACCTGCACATCCTCATTGGGAAAAATTTCCTTTTCCGACAAAAAACCTTTTATTGGCGTCGGTGCTTCCTTTGCTATTTCAGTTGAAAAACGCTCACGAAATTCCTTCCAGCTTCGAATTGGACTATCATACGCCGCTGGATTTTTCTGGTATAAATTCCTGTATTCTTTCTGACCATGTTCTTCTTGTCTCAATATTTCTTCTAATTGCTTGGATACGGACATAATTCTCCCCTTCCTTTGCGGTATTTCACAGGTGACACACAATACATTGCCTTAAAATTTCGATAGAAACGACTCTTATCGGTATACCCTACTGTCTCCACAATCTTCTCAATCGAAAAATCGGTGTGAAGAAGCATTTTCTCTGCACGTCTCATACGAAATTCACACAAAAGCTGTGCAAACGTTTTTCCAGTCTCTTTTCGAAAATATCGGCTCAAATACCCTTCACTTAAGTTAAATGTACCTGCCAACTCTGGCAAGCTACATGTAAGATGATTTTCCATATAAAATAGCATATCTGCCAACTGATAACCACCTGCACGTCCCTCTCTTCCCAGTACAATCAATTCTTTTTCGTGAAGACGCAGAACATTCCCATAAAAAATCAGCAGCATGCTTTTTCGAATCAAGCTACTTGGATTTTGCGTTTCAAAAAGAATCTCCTCACACAGATTCTTTACATTTTCGGTCACGATTTTTTCCTCTTTTCCATCGTACATCAGACAGCCATTGTCCGTTCTGCTGTACAGCATTCGCCAGAGAAATTCCGACATAATCCCTTGTTCCCGCATCAATCCCAAAAAGGATTCTGCAAATGAAGAAAAGCGCATAATTAAATTCACAACAATATCCTCATCATTGCAGCTATACACAGCCTGCTCTACATTTGGTCCAACAAGACAAAACGATCCTTTTTTCATTAAAATTCTTTCACCGCCAATAAAGAAAAAGCAGCTTCCTCGGAGCACATACACGATTTTAACAAATGCTAGACGGTGCAAAAATGGTGGACAATATCCGCAATTGACAACTAACGCGACCTCATCCTTTGGATTCGGAAAGAAATAGGCACTCTCCTCCAAAAATGGATTCATGTAAGTAGGTGCTTCTTTCGGCATATGAGCGGCAAATTCAGTGCGAAAACGCCCTCGAAATTCCTCCCAACTGCGAATCGGGCTATCATATGCTGCTGGATTTTCAAAATAATAGGGTCGATATGGATTTTTCTCCATATCTCCTGATAGATTTTCCAGCCGTCCCAGCTCGCTGATTCCCTGCCCGTTTACCTCCTGCTCATTCATTCTCTGCTCGTACATATCTTGCTCACATATTCCTAACTCATTCATCCCCTCAGAACACCTCCAAATTATTTTTCTTCTTGCAAACGTCCTCTTTTCTCCCTTATAATAGCAGAAACAGGAAGAAAATAATATAATTTTCAGCAAAAATTTACCAAGGAGGGTATTATGCCAATCGATATGAAAGCGGCGATTTGCCGTTCTGCTTCCGAACTTTTAACAAAAAAGCGTACTAAAAAACTTACAGTTAAGGATATCGTTGAGGAGTGCGGCATCACACGCCAAACATTTTATTATCATTTTCAGGATATTCCAGATCTTATCTGCTACATGATGGAGCAGGGTTCTAAGGAGCTTTTGGAAAATTGTCTTGCTCAGCCAACGCTTGAAGATAAAATTCGTTACCTGTTAAGCGTTGCGCTTAATGCCCGCCCACTGATTCAGCGCACCATTCCTTCCAGCTATCAAAGTGAGCTTGAGCCACTTTTACTTGAACAATTTTATTCTTTTTTCGATCAGCTGACTAACGAATCTGCTTCTTCCTCTCTTGTTTCAGACAGCTTGACAGCATCACAAAGAAAGCTTCTCCTTCGCTATCACAGTCTGGCTTTTCTAGGTCTTGTCCGCACCTGGTCTAAAGATGATTCTGCTCACATGGATGAAATCGTGCATGATCTGGCTCAATTCTTTACACACAAAACACACTAATAAATCTTTTTACACTTTTTAAATTCTGTCCATACACAATACAAATTGTGACTATTGTTTTGGTGTGCCTTTCTTTCTATAATAAAGCTAGCAAAGAAAAGGAGGCACGATGCTATGTTTGCTGCAAAAATGATTGAACTTGACGAAAAACTCCGTCATCTCCATGAACGAATTGACGATGGTGAACACGAAGATATCACCGCACTGATGTGTGAATTAAATGCTCTGACAGAAGAATATAATTTGGAGCAGGATGCAATACGCTATCGTCTAAAGGAATGTAAAGTACCCAAAATTCAGGCACTGATTTCCATGTACAATGACGTCCAGGAACGAATGCACAATGCCGCCGAGAGCGACCCCGAAGCTACGTGGAATGAAAATGCTGAAAACACTGCGCTGCTTGCGGAATACGCGCTTGATTTTGCAATTCTCGCTGCTGACCGCGCACTGCTTCTATCCTTAAAGGCAATTCAGGAGCAGAAAGAGGCCAGCAAAATCGAACTCCAGCAAAATAATCTTGTTTAAAACTAAGAAAGGGGTACTACCATGAAAGAGGTCAAATCACCAAAGAAACCGTTGATTTACTATTACGTGATTGTCCTGCTTGTACTGGCTGCATTCAACTTCTTCGTCTCCCCGCTTTTATTATCGCGTCAGGTGACTGAGGTTGACTACGGAACTTTTATGAGCATGACGGAAAAGAAAAACATCGGACGCGTTGAGATTGAGGATTCTCAGATCATCTTTACCGACAAAAATAATGACAACATATACAAAACAGGTGTCATGGATGATCCAAATCTCACAGAACGACTTTATCAGTCTGGTGCAACCTTCTCAAAAGACATCGAGCAGACAATGTCTCCTATCATGAGCTTTCTATTAACCTTTATTCTTCCGATGGTTATCTTCGTTGTTCTTGGACAATACCTTGGAAGAAAGCTTTTAGAACAGGCTGGTGGAAAAAATTCCATGGCATTTGGCATGGGAAAGAGCAATGCCAGAGTTTATGTTCAGTCTACTGAAGGCATCCATTTTGATGATGTTGCCGGTGAAGATGAGGCAAAGGAAAATCTTGCTGAGATTGTTGATTATCTTCACAATCCAAAGAAATATACTGATGCCGGTGCCTCTATGCCTAAAGGTCTTTTGCTTGTAGGCCCTCCTGGAACTGGTAAAACAATGCTTGCAAAGGCTGTTGCCGGTGAATCTGGTGTTCCTTTCTTCTCAATTTCAGGTTCGGAATTTGTTGAAATGTTCGTTGGTATGGGTGCTTCTAAAGTCCGCGATCTTTTTAAACAGGCAAAGGAAAAAGCGCCTTGTATTGTCTTTATTGATGAGATTGATGCTATTGGTAAAAAACGTGATGGTCAAGTAGGCGGAAATGATGAGCGCGAGCAGACATTGAATCAGCTGCTGACAGAAATGGATGGTTTTGAAGGAAATAATGGTGTCATAATTCTGGCTGCCACAAACCGCCCTGAATCTCTTGATCCGGCTCTGACACGTCCTGGACGTTTTGACCGCCGTGTTCCTGTAGAACTTCCTGATTTAAAGGGACGTGAAGCAATCCTTAAGGTTCATGCAAAGAAAATCAAGCCGGCAGATGATGTTGACTTTCATACAATTGCAAGAATGGCATCTGGTGCTTCCGGTGCTGAACTTGCAAATATAGTAAATGAAGCTGCTCTTCGCGCTGTACGTCAGGGACGAACTATTGTCCATGAGGCTGACCTTGAGGAAAGTGTTGAGGTTGTTATTGCTGGTTATCAAAAGAAAAATGCCGTTCTCTCTGATCAGGAGAAAAAGGTAGTCGCTTACCATGAAATCGGTCACGCACTTGTCGCTGCACTGCAGTCTCACTCTGCACCAGTTCAAAAAATCACGATCATTCCACGTACCTCTGGTGCTCTTGGATACACTATGCAGGTTGAGCAGGGTGACAAATATTTGATGACAAAAGAAGAAATTGAAAATAAAATCGCAACCTTTACAGGCGGCCGTGCCGCTGAGGAAGTAGTTTTCAATCAGATTACTACTGGCGCTTCTAATGATATTGAGCAGGCAACAAAGCTTGCACGTGCCATGATTACACGCTATGGTATGAGTGATGAATTTGATATGGTTGCCCTTGAGACTGTAACAAATCAGTACCTTGGCGGTGACGCTTCTCTTGCATGCTCTGCTGATACACAAAAGGAAATTGACCGTCAGGTAACTGAACTTGTGAAGAAACAGCATCAAAAGGCAAAGAAGCTTCTTCTTGATAATCGCGACAAGCTGGATGAATTATCAAATTATCTATATGAGAAGGAAACGATTACAGGAGAAGAATTTATGGAAATTTTAAACAGAGATTCAAATACTGCTTCAGGAGGTGAATTAAAATGAGAAATCGTTCCCGTTTCGGCTGGATTGAGCTGATCGAAGGAATACTTTTGATTATTCTTGGAATTTTCTCTTTTCTTCGTCCAGACAGTATGTTATCCGGCTTTGTCATGTTCTTTGGACTTATTGCACTTTGTATCGGAATTCTCGACATTATCTTTTATGTCAGAACAGAGGAACATGTCGGCTTTGCGCCAACTATTGCTCTTATATCCGGATGCTTAAGCGTTCTTGCTGGTCTGATGCTTCTTGTATATCCTGGTGCTGTGAAATGGGCTTTTTCACTTTTCTTCCCGATGTGGTTTATCGCCCATTGCATTTCACGACTGTCACAGCTGCCAATGATACGCATTTGGACAGTAAAATGGCATTATTACTTTATTATGATTGCAAATATCATTGGTCTTTTTCTTGGCATTTTCATGCTGATTCGCCCTGTTGCTGCACTCATATCACTTAGCTATCTAATTGGAATTGATTTAATTTTACTAGGCATTGATTCCATTATCCTCGCATTTAGTAGGATGGGAAGTGACTGGTAATCCCATACTTTTTATAATGGAGTCTGCAATTTGTTCTGCGGACTCTTTTTTTTGATCCTTCTGCCACTTTAAAAAGACATTTAATAATGCACCGCCATAAAAATAAAGCTCATACTCTGGAATTTTATACTTTGGCATAATTCTCTTGCTCATGTAATCATTCATCGCATCCCACAGAATATATTGCAGCTTTGCATCTACCAGCTTTCCAATAAACATCTCATACTGATCGAAATATTTCAATGCATGAACGATGCTGCTTCTATCATGAAAGCTTCCTATCTTTTCTGTTCTGCACTCACGTATATATCCAGCAACTATCTCGTGAAAATAATCAGACAGCGCGTCTTCCTTTGTCTCATAATAATGATAAAATGTCATTCTTGATACGCCAGCCGTCTTTACAATATCTGAGATTTTAATTTTCTCATATTCTTTTTTATCCATCAAAACGAACACGGCTTCCCCGATACACATCCGGGTAAACCGTGTTCGTTTATTATGTTCTCTAGAAAATAAATTGACCACTATACTATACCTCCAAAATAAGTATTCCCTCTGTTCACCCTATTTTTATTTCAGTATAGCACATTTTTCTTAATCATGAAAGTAAAGATTCTATTACATCTTCTGCATATTCAAGATGATCACATCTCCACGCATCTGCTCCGCAGAAAACAAGACCATTTTTTGCATCGCCCGTGACTGAGGTAATCAGCGCATCTGTAATACAATATGGAATCTTATCTGGACGGCAATTTTTCAGACAGCCTCTGCAGCGCACTGGCGCTATGCGTCCTCCAGACATAATGGTATCACTAAATTTATTTCTGACAGCTCGTCCCGGAAGACCAACAGGACTGTCAATCAAAATAATATCTTCCTTTGATGCATCAAGATAAGCCTTCTTAAAAGCATCTGACGCATCACATTCATATGTTGTAACGAAACGAGTAGCTGCCTGAATAGCGTCCACGCCTAACGAAAAAGCATGATCTGCTGCTTCCTTTGTGCTGATGCCTCCTGCCAAAACGACTGGAATTTCTTTGTTAAAACGCGCCGCATACTCACGGCAGACTTCAATAATATTACGCACCTCTTTTTCATAGACATCAAAGGTATAATAGGAGAGCTGATCTTTTGCAAAGCCAAGATGACCACCAGCAAGCGGTCCTTCAATAATCACAAAATCTGGTGCGCAGTGATGCTTTTTCTCCCAATAGCGAAAGATTACACGCGCCGATTTTTCAGTTGAAACGACTGGTGCAAGCGCTGGTGCCTCCACAGATTGATCCATCTCTTCCATTGCCTTAGCAACAATTTTAGGAAGATCAACTGGAAGACCTGCTCCGCATACAAGAAAATCTGTTCCTGCCTTAACAGCAGCCCTCACATACTCTTCGTAATGCTGCATTGCAACCATAATATTAAAACCGATTATGCCATCCTTGCTTATTTTTCTTGCCTTATCAAATTCACTTTTGATTGCGCGAAGATTTGCCTCAAACGGATCTTTGTCAAATTCAGGATCTAAAAATCCAATCTGTGCTGCTGATATCGTGCCGGCTCCTCCTGCCTTTGCGACTGCACCAGCCAGTCCAGAAAGACTTACGCCGACACCCATACCGCCTTGAAAGATCGGCTTTTTCAGCTCTTTATTTTTTATTTTTATCATATTTTATTTCCTGCCATAATCAATATTTACGAAATCTCTGATAGCGGTGTTCGCACAGCTCTATGCTGTCCATACTGCCATATTTTAATAAAAACTGATCAATCTGGCTGCGAAGTGCCTCTGCTACATCTTCCATCTGATCCTTTGAAAAATGTTCCGGCTCCTCAAATACACGCTCGACAATTCCTGCCTTTTTCAAGTCGGCAGCTGTAAGCTTCATACTGTCAGCAGCCTCCTTTGCACGCTTGCTGTCTTTCCAAAGAATACTTGAAAATCCTTCAGGAGAAAGGATGGAATATACTGCATTTTCCATCATCCATACCTCATCTGCTACTGCAAGCGCAAGTGCACCGCCGCTTCCGCCCTCTCCAATCAAAATGGAAAGAATTGGTGTCTTTAAAGATGACATTTCAAAAAGATTTCTTGCGATTGCCTCTCCCTGTCCATGCTCCTCTGCTTCAATTCCACAGGCAGCGCCTGGCGTATCGACAAAGCAAAGAATTGGACGATGAAATTTTTCAGCCTGCCTCATCAAACGAAGTGCCTTTCGATAGCCCTGTGGAGAACACATGCCAAAATTTTCATTTTTCTCCTGCGCAATCACAGTGACAGGTTGACCATTAAAAAATCCAATTCCTGCCGTAACAGCTTTATCATCTGTCATTATTCGATCACCATGAAATTCATAAAACTGATCAATTAGTGCATTAATATAATCATAACCTATAGGGCGTTTTTTATCGCGTGAAAAGCAAACGCGGTCCCATGCCGAATATTTTTTCTGAATATTTTCTTCTGCAGCTTTGACATTTTCAATTTCAGTTTTTTCTGCGAAAAAACTTATCTTCAATTCAGCCGATACACTATGAAGATGCAAAAGATCTGTCAGCACTTTCTTTTGCTCATGACGCTCAACAATGCGATCCACAAAGCCATGCTCAAGCAAAAATTCTGCTCGCTGAAAGCCTGCCGGAAGGCGCTGTCCTGTCGTCTGCTCTATCACACGAGGTCCCGCAAAACCAATAAGTGCCTTTGGCTCTGCCAAAATAATATCAGCCTCCATAGCAAAACTTGCCGTCACACCGCCTGTTGTTGGATCTGTAAGCACACTTATGTATAAAAGTCCTTCATCACTGTGACGCTTAAACGCAGCTGATGTCTTTGCCATCTGCATAAGAGATATAATTCCCTCCTGCATTCTTGCACCGCCAGAGCATGTAAAAATGATAATAGGCAGCTTCTTTTTTGTTGCCTCTTCTGCTGCACGCGTAATTTTTTCGCCTACTGCCTCTCCCATGCTTGCCATCATAAAGCGGCCATCCATCACGCAAAGCACACACGGCTCGCCGCCTATTGTACATTGTCCTGTTACAACAGCTTCTTTTAATCGTGTCTTTAACCTCGCAGCAGCAATTTTTTCCTCGTACCCTTCAAACTCCATGGGATTTTTGCCCACAAGATTCTGATCCCATTCAAGAAAGCTTCCCTCATCTGCAATTCGCGCAATACGCTCCTGTGCACGAACACGAAAATAGCCATTGCAGCTTGGGCAGACATAGAAATTTTTTCTGACATCCTCTGCTACTATCGCCTTTTTGCACATGCTGCATTTGCAAAGAAGACCTTCTGGCACCTCTGGTTTCTTGCGGATTCCGGCAAATGGCCGCACCAATGTCTTTTTAAATACATGATCGAGATTCATAATCTTTATGCCTCCTGCTGAATACGGTCAATAAATTCAATGTCAATATTTCCTGCCAGAAAATCCGGATGATTAAGCAGCGCATACTGATAATTGACATTGGTATCAACGCCCTCTATGATTACCTCACCGAGCGCACTTTGCATTTTTTGAATTGCCTCACGTCTGTTTTTTGCCCACACACTTATCTTTGCTATCATTGAGTCATAATATGGCGGAATCGTATAGCCACTATAAATTGCAGAGTCAATGCGCACTCCCTTGCCTCCTGGCAGATGAAGTCCTGTAATAGTTCCTGGACATGGCAAAAAATTCTCCTCTGGACGCTCTGCATTTATTCGTACCTCAATTGCATGGCCACTAATCTTTACCTGATCCTGTGTATAAGAAAGCCTCTTTCCATCAGCGATTCGAATCTGCTCTTTAATAAGATCTATTCCTGTGATCCACTCTGTAATTGGATGCTCTACCTGGATTCTTGTATTCATCTCCATAAAATAGAAGCTACCATCTTGCTCAAGCAAAAATTCAATTGTGCCAGCATTAACATAACCTGCTGCCTTGGCTGCACGCACTGCTGTCTCTCCCATTCTTTGACGAAGTTCTGGCGATAACGCTGCACTTGGCGCCTCCTCGATCATCTTCTGATGATTTCTTTGAATAGAACAGTCACGCTCACCGAGGTGAATTACATTCCCATAAGAATCTGCAAGAATTTGAAATTCAATATGACGCGGTCTTGTAATAAAATGCTCAATATACATAGCATCATCGCCAAATGACTGCTTTGCTTCTGCCTGTGCTATTGCAAAATTTTTTACAAACTCTTCTTCATCCTTTGCCGTGCGCATTCCCTTGCCGCCTCCGCCAAGGACTGCCTTAATCATAACTGGATAACCAACCTTTTTTGCAGTCTCTTTCGCATCCTTTTCATCATACACTGCATGATCACCGCCAGGTATAACTGGCACACCGGCACTAATCATAGTCTCTCTGGCAGCCTGCTTGTCACCAAGTTTAGCAATCACATTAGAATCTGGCCCGATAAAAATAATGTTGCATTCTTCACACAGTTTTGCAAAGCGGCTGTTTTCCGACAATAATCCAAAGCCTGGATGAATGGCCTCTGCACCTGACACAATTGTTGCACTTATGATACGCTCCATTGACAGGTAGCTCTCGCTAAGCTTTGCCGGTCCGATACAAATTGCCTCATCTGCGAGCTTCGCATGAAGCGCATCCTTATCGGCCTCTGAATAGACTGCTACCGTTTCAATCCCCATCTCTCGGCAGGCACGAATAATGCGCACTGCAATCTCTCCCCGGTTTGCTACAAGAACTTTCCTTATCATGTTATCTCCTATCCTATCATAAATGTTAACTCAGCACGGACAACTACCTTGCCATCCACGCTTGCAACTGCCTCTCCAATACCGACAGGTCCTTTTGTCTTGATGATCTTTGTCTCAAGACGTACCTTATCACCAGGCACTATTTTTCCGCGAAAACGGCACTTGTCAATTCCGCCAAAGTAAGCTGTTTTTCCCTTATTTTCTGGAAGTGAAAGAATTGCAACTGCTCCCGTCTGCGCCAGTGCCTCGATTGTCAAAACACCTGGCATAACTGGTTCCTGCGGAAAATGACCGGCAAAAAACTCCTCACGGTATGATACACATTTATATCCAACAGCATACTCACCCGGTACATAATCCTCTATGTAATCAATTAATAAGAACGGATGGCGATGCGGAATAATATCTTTAATCTGGTTAATATCTAAATGATTCATATTCTGATTCTCCAATTTTTGGCTTAAGCTTCTTCTATAATAAACAGCTTCTGACCGTACTCAACAGCATCACCGTTTTGTGCACAAATTTCTTTTACAATGCCATTTTGTTCGCAGGTAATCTCATGCATCAGCTTCATTGCCTCTACAATGCCAAGCGTCTGACCCTTCTTTACGCGGTCACCTACTGATACAAACGGTGCTTCTCCTTCTCCCGGTGCCGTATAAAAGATACCAACAAGAGGAGAATCAATATATTTGTCAGATGATGCTTCATCTGTCTTTTTTGATGTATCTGCGTCAAAAACATCCTCACAATTTTGAACAATGGCAAATTCTGACGCTGCGTTTTTTACTTCTTTCTGCTGCACAACGATTTCCTTTGCTGCATTTTTCTTTAGGCGAAGCTTTATCTCTCCTGTCTCGTAGCAAAAATCATCCAGCTTTGACTTTGATACGTGATCGATCAGCTTCAAAAGATCGTCCAATTCCATATGACTTTTACCACCTTTACGCATTTTCGTATTTCTTTATTAAAATTGAAGCATTATGGCCGCCAAATCCAAGTGAATTGCTCATCGCATAGACAACATCTTTTTCCTTAGGCGCCCCAATTGTGTAGTCAAGATCACATTCCTCGTCAGTCTCTTTTGTGCCCATCGTCTGATGAATGTAGCCTTCCTCAACAGACTTTGCACATACAACAAACTCGACGCCTCCTGCTGCTCCAAGCAAATGGCCTGTCATGGATTTTGTTGAATTGATGCAGACATTTTTTGCTGCCTCTCCAAATGCCAACTTAATTGCACGCGTCTCAAAAAGATCATTGTGATGCGTTCCAGTTCCATGTGCATTGATATATGTGATTTCTTCTGGAGCAGCCTTTGCCTCTGTCATGGCAAGCTCCATTGCCTTAGCTGCACCGCTTCCATCTTCGCATGGTGAAGTGATATGGAATGCGTCTGCTGTAGCTCCATAGCCTACTACCTCTGCATAGATATGCGCACCGCGCGCTTTAGCATGTTCAAGCTCCTCAAGAACAACTACACCTGCACCCTCTCCTAAAACAAAGCCTTTTCTGTTTTTATCAAACGGAATTGATGCGTACAGCGGATCATCTGATGTTGAAAGAGCAGTCAGTGACTGAAATCCTGCAATTCCTGTCGGACAGATACTGCTCTCTGCACCGCCTGCAAACATAATATCAGCATCATCATACTGAATTGCACGAAATGCATCTCCAATGCAGTGTGTACCAGATGCACAAGCTGTTACGACATTCGTGCACTTTCCGCGAAGTCCAAGCTGAATTGAAACATTTCCTGCTGCCATGTTTGAAATCATTCTAGGAACCATAAGCGGATTGACACGGTTCACCTGTCCCTTTAAAATCTTTTCATGCTCTGATTCCATCATCTCAAGAGAACCAATTCCTGAACCTATCACAACGCCTGCGCGAAATGCATCCTCTTTTGACAGATCAAGACCTGAATCCTCAAGTGCTTCTTTTGATGCTGCCACAGCATAGTGTGAAAAGCGATCCATTCTCTTTGCTGCCTTAAAATCCATACGATCTGCTGCCTTAAAATCCTTTACCTCGGCAGCAAGCGTAACTTTATAACCAGTCGTGTCAAAACGAGTGATAGGTCCGATTCCTACCTTTCCATCGCGGATTCCCTTCCAGAACTCCTCTACTGTATTTCCAATTGGAGTCACAGCGCCCAAGCCTGTCACAACTACTCTTCTTTTCATCAATTATCCTTGCCTTTCTGCTATGTTATTATAGATTACATTCCGCCATCGACCTGAATGATCTGACCGGTAATGTATGACGCATCATCTGACGCCAGAAAGGCCACTGTTTTTGCCACATGCTCTGGCTTTCCAAATGTGCCTGCCGGAATCTGGCTAAGAATCTGATTTCTTATCTGCTCGCTTAATTTCTGCGTCATATCAGTTTCAATAAAACCTGGTGCTACAGCATTTACGGTGATGCCGCGCGATGCAAGTTCCTTTGCTGCTGATTTCGTAAGACCTATAACACCTGCCTTTGATGCCGCATAATTTGCCTGTCCTGCATTTCCAAAAATACCAACCACTGAAGAAATATTAATAATTCTTCCGCTTCTTTGGCGAAGCATTGGACGCGCCACGAGACGCATCGTATGAAAAGTTCCCTTTAAGTTTGTATCAATGACTGCGTCAAAATCCTTCTCTGATATACGCATCAAAAGATTGTCACGCACGATTCCTGCATTGTTGACTAAAATATCAATTCGACCATATTCGCTAATGATATTATTTATAAAAGCTTCGCACTCGGCTGCATCTGCCACATTGCACTGCACACCTACAGCCTTGCCGCCTGCCTGTATAATCTCATTTACTGTCTCATCAGCTGCCTGTTTTGAGCCATTGTAATTAACAATTACAAATGCTCCTTTAAGCGCAAGCTCCTTTGCAATGGCTCTTCCGATTCCGCGGGATGCCCCTGTTACGACTGCAATTTTTTCTTCTAACATACTTCACCTCACGCCTTTGACAGACATTTTTCAAGTGCTATGGCATCCTCGAAAGAGGATACGTTATATACAGTTGCCTTTGGTGCAATCTTTCTCATAAAACCTGCAAGTGTCTTTCCAGGTCCTATCTCAACAAAAGTATCCACACCGTTTTCAAGCATTATCTCGATACTTTGCTGCCAGCGAACAGAAGAATAAATTCCTTTTGCAAAAAATGTACTGATCTTTTTACTGTCTGTCACTATTTCGGCAGTCGCATTTGCAACATAAGGAACCTGCAGCGTTGAAAATGACATTGATTCCATCTCCTTAAGCAGCGCTTCTCCTGCTGGTTTTAAAAGCAGGGAATGAAATGGTCCACTGACTTTAAGCTCCACAACACGCTTTGCACCTGCCTCTTTTAATGCTAAAGATGCCTGCTGCACCTCATTAGTCAGACCAGTTATTACTATCTGACCAGGACAGTTATAATTTGCGATCCATACATTTTCAAAGCTTTCAAGAATTTCTTCTATTTTTTTTGCATCTAATCCTAAAACAGCTGCCATTGCGCCTTCACCGGCTGGAACAGTGCTCTGCATCAAAATTCCTCTGCGTCGCACTAACTTTATAGCATCTAGCTCGTTCATGCCGTCTGCTGCTGCAACTGCTGCATACTCTCCAAGGCTTAAGCCTGCTGTGATGTCAGGATTAATGCCGCGTTTTTTTAGTTCCTGCACAATTGCAAGGCAAACGCTTACCATACATGGTTGTGTGTACTCTGTCAAGTTAAGTTCTTCGTGCTCACCAAAACACATTTCCTTCAAATCGAAGTCAAGAATTTTTTGTGCTTGATCAAAAAATGATCTTGCGGCTTCACTGTTTTCATAGAAATCTTTTCCCATTCCAGCTTTCTGCGCACCCTGTCCTGGAAAAATAAATGCAAGCTTACTCATAACATGCCCCTTTCTCAAGAAGCTTTGCTGCCTCAGCCACAATGTTTTCAATGACCTCCCTGCAAGTTAACTCCTCTTTGATCATTCCTGCTATCTGACCAGACATGACACTTCCATTTTTCACATCGCCTTCTACAACAGCCTTTCTAAGACCACCTAACGTCAGATACTCAAGTTCCTCTAATGTTGCACCTTTCTTTTCCAGATCAAGATACTGCTTTGTCATTTCATTTCTAAGTGCTCTGACTGGATGACCAGTGCTTCTGCCTGTTACTTTCGTATCAATATCTTTTGCTTTTAAAATCTTATCCTTATAATTTTGATGTGCCCAGCACTCCTTTGTCGCAACAAAACGAGTTCCCATCTGTACACCGCATGCCCCAAGCATAAAAGCTGCTGCAAGACCTCTGCCATCTGCTATTCCGCCTGCCGCAATAACTGGGATATTCAATGCGTCAACTACCTGCGGAACAAGTGTCATTGTCGTACTCTCACCAATATGACCACCTGATTCACATCCTTCTGCAACAACAGCATCGGCTCCTGCTCGCTCCATTCTTTTTGCTAAAGCAACGGATGCAACGACTGGAATCACCTTAATGCCCTTTGATTTCCAAAGTGCCATATAACTCTCTGGATTTCCTGCACCTGTCGTAACAACACTTACGCCCTCCTCTGCAACTACCTGTGCAATCTCTGGCGCATAAGGACTCATCAGCATGACATTGACGCCAAACGGCTTATCTGTCAGCTGCTTTGTCAGGCGAATCTGTTCTCTGACCCACTCAGCCGGTGCATTTGCGGCACCGATAATACCAAGTCCGCCTGCATTTGATACTGCTGCTGCAAGCGTATGTTCCGCCACCCATGCCATTCCGCCTTGAATGATTGGTGCCTGGATTCCAAGCAATCTGGTTAATTCTGTCTGCATCCTTTTTTCCTGCCTTTTCTCGTTTCTCATTTATAATCATGAACATGCTCTTGTTTCATGATCGTATGTTATTTACTCTTTATGACTCTGAATATAATCGATTACATCAGCAACAGTCTCAAGCTGACCCAGATCATCAGTTGGAATTTCAATTCCATAGTTTTCCTCAAGTGCCATTACCATCTCAAATAAATCAAGAGAATCTGCCTTTAAATCATCCTTGAAAGAGGACTCCATTGTAATGCTGTCTTCCTCTACACCTAAGTTTTCTGCTACGATAGTCTTAATTTCTTCAAACATTTTCATTTCTCCTTTATAATAAATTATTGTTTTACCGTTTTTTGCGGTTTCTGCTTTGATCGTTCTTACTTCTTTCTCCAAGTAATCACATCTGCTCCCCAGGTTAAGCCTCCGCCAAAGCCTGCAATGATAATTTTATCACCGTCATGAAGCAGCTTTTTTTGATTCATTTCATCAAGAAGAATCGGGATTGATGCTGATGAGGTATTTCCATATTCATCCAAATTCATTGGAAATTTTTCAATTGGCTGATCCATACGCTTTGCCACTGCCTCTACAATGCGGCGATTTGCCTGATGAAGAAGATAATATGCAATCTCTTCTTTTTTCAGATTGTTCTTCTCTAGAAGTTCGTCAATTACTTCTGGCACCTTGCGCACGGCAAATTGAAAAATAGCTCTGCCATCCATGCTTATAAAGTAGTCGCGCTTAAACAAGTCTGGATGCTCCTTTTCAAACAGCCAATTTGCATCATGACGACTCTTTAAGGTAAGTGCCTGTGACTGTCTTCCATCAGCATGAAGAACAGGAACCCATGAATCATTTTTTGATGCTTCTAATATAACTGCACCGGCGCCATCGCCGAACAATATACAGCTTCCCCTGTCTTGCCAATCCACTACATTGGAAAGCACCTCGCTTCCGATGACAAGTGCATAGCGTACAATTTTGCTTTCAAGATATGTACGCGCCGTGACAAACGCACTCACAAAACCGCTGCATGCTGCGTTCAGATCAAAACATAATGCATTAGAAGCACCTATTGCTGCCTGCACAAGACATGCCGTACTCGGCATGATGCTCTCTGGGGTCATAGTGGAAACAATAATCAGACCAATCTCATCCGCTAAAATTTCCGCATCCAAAAGTGCTTTTTTTGCTGCACAAACTGCTAAAGAGGAAACCGTCTCATTTTCTGCAATATGACGTCTTTTTATTCCGGTGCGCTCTGTGATCCATGCATCGCTTGTATCAACAAACTGTGCCAGATCATCATTTTCCATTACATGTGATGCAGCGCATGCACCTGTTCCTATGATTGTTCCTGTCATATCCATCCTCTGCTCTTTCTTTCCATTGCAGTTCACAAGTTCAGCTCTCTGCAAGAATATCTCAAAGCAGATGCTTTTTACTCATGAGCTGTTACCAGTTTACCAAATTGCCAGTTAATTACAATTTACAAAAAAGCGTAAAATGTAAGAAATTTAAGAAAATCATCATAGCATTTCAAAAACAGTTCTGGTAAAATAAGAATATAAAAAGTTGATTTGTACACGCAAACCAAATACTTATTTTTCAGGAAATAGAAAGGATGGATTAGCTTTATGTCTGTTAAAGTTAGTATTATCGTGCCTGTATACAACTCTGCAAAGACACTTCGACGCTGCGCAGACAGCATTTTAAATCAAGATTTTACTGATTATGAACTTTTTCTTGTTGACGATGGAAGCACCGATGATTCTGGTGCGATCTGCGATGAATATGCCGCCCTTGATAACCGTGTCCATGTCATTCACAAAAATAACAGCGGTGTATCTGATACAAGAAATACAGCTCTTGATCTGGCTCACGGAAAATACATACAATTTTTAGACAGTGACGACTGGATTACACCAGATGCTACAAAGCTTCTTGTGCGCACTGCTGAGAAAAACAACTGCGATCTTGTAATCGCAGATTTTTATCGTGTCAATGGGGAGCGTGTTTCTCAAAAAGGAGATATTGATGAGGATGCCGTACTTTCAAAAGAAGAATTTTCCCACCATATGATGGAAAATCCTGCCGACTTTTATTATGGTGTGATTTGGAATAAGCTGTATCGCCGCGACATTATTGAAAAGCATGAGCTTCGCATGAACGCACAGATTAACTGGTGTGAAGATTTTATGTTTAATCTGGAGTATATAAGATATGCTGAGCGTTTTATTGCATTGAAGGTTCCGATCTATTACTATGTCAAAACAAAAGGTTCTCTTGTGAGTCAGAGTGTAACGATCTCCAATACTGTCAAGATGAAACTCGAAATTTTTGAATACTATAACAATTTTTATAAACACACATTTGATGAAGCATATTATGAGAAAAACCGACTGAGAATCTACCATTTTTTGATTGACTCAGCAAAGGATGGATTTGTAATGCCTTCAATTCTTCCAGGATCAAAAAAATTAGGAAGTGAACGCACAAGTGTATCTCCACAGGCATTAAACGGACATGGCGTTATTATTGATATCTACCGCAGCAAAATGCTTTTATATCGTTATCTTGAATCTGCTGCTATTAAGCATGATTTGACACTAAATGATGCCTGCCTTTTACTTGCTTTGGAAAATCCAATTCCATTTACAACAAAAAAAGAGCTGGCCAATTATGCACAGCTCCCACTTCATATTCTTTCTTTGTCGCTCTCTCATCTTTCGGTGCGCGGTTTCATTCAGCCTCTTCCGATACAGCATTTTTCAGTTCGTTTGCTTGAGACAGCCGCGCCAGTGCTTGACGATCTGAAAGCTGCAATTAATGATTTTGAATGCACCTGCATGCGCGACTTTACAAAAGAAGAGAGCTGCCTTTACAGACAGCTCTCAGAACGGATTCACGAAAATGTATTAGAAAGTCTTCGCTGATCCAAATATAGTATTTTTTAGACACCATGTGCTCATTGCAGTACATGGTGTTTTTTAATTATTCGATCTCGTCAGTCTCAATGATGAATTTAACAGAACCATTCATGCTGTCACTTCTGCCGCTGTAGGTATCATATGAAATCTCATCTGAGGTCAGAGCCTTTAAGCGGTCAAGAATTACTGTCAGATTCTCATCAGCCATATCCTTGATCTTGCTGATTCCTTCATCATAAAACTCCTGCATACCGTCCTTTAAATCCTCTGCGCCATCCTTAAGCTCGCTGATTCCATCTACTACATCATCACTTGCATCTGATAATGTGTCTGCACCATCCTTAAGATCACTAACGCCATCTGCTAACGTCTGTGCACCACTCTTTAAGTCAAGTGTTCCCTTTCTCAAATCATTAGTTCCAGACTTCAATGTATCAGCACCACTGCTAAGTGCACTTGTACCAGACTTTAATGTGTTAATTCCGCTTTGTAATGTACCAGCACCACTCTTTAAGGTATCTGCACCTGTCTTTAAAGTATCAGTTCCGCCCTTTAAAGTGTCAGTTCCGCTCTTTAAGGTGTCAATTCCGCTCTTTGCACTGTCGATGCCGCCCTTTAAGGTTGCTGCACCATCACGTAATGTCTGACTGTTTGCTGCAAGCTGTCCTGCTCCTGCCATCATCTGTGTGCTTAACTGATTTAATCCTTCGATCAGCTGTCCTGCTCCAGTCTGGAGTGCTGCTGCGCCGCTTGTAAGAGATGCACTGTTTGCCTTTAACTGTGCTGCACCACCTGTAAGTGTGTCGTTGTTTGCATCAAGCTGTGCAAAACCATCTAATAGCTGTTTGATACCTGCCGAAGCCTGCGTGTTTAATGTAGCAACTTGTGTTGAAAGATTACCCATTGCTGCATTGAAATCTTGCATATTAGAGTCAAGTAAATCAACACCCGTGCTAAGCGCAGTGATATCTGCTGCCGGAATCTGATCCTTCATAGAAGTAATACTGTCGATCTTTGTCTGCACATCTGTAAGTGAGGTAATTAAACCTGTAACAGTTGTCTGAAGAGTATCAAAGGTATTCTTAATGCTTTCTACCTTCGCTGCCATATCTTCCAAATTTGCATTCAATGTTGGAAGTGTTATTCCATCAATTCCTTGTACTGGGGTATATGCTGGCGCATCAACATTTACCGCCTCTACTCCACTTACATTTACAAGGCTATTAATTGCTGTCTGTAACGATGCTGCCAGCTCAGTATTTCCTGCTGCATTTGCTGCGTCAAGCTGCTGCTGAAGAACTGCTCTTGCGCTGTCAATCTGTGCATTTGCGTTGGCGATCTGCGTATTTGCATTGTTTATCTGCGCATTTGCTGCATTATTTACACTGTCAGCCAGTCCCTGTGCAGCACTTGAGAGCTCTGTATTTGCATTAGCAATCTGCGCATTAATCGTATCCTTTGCCGTTGCTGCTGTTTTTGCTAACTCAACAGTGTAACTCTGTACTGCCGTGATCTGATTCATCAAATATTCAGCATTTGCCATCATGCCCTGAACTGGTGCTACGATTTGCTCTTTCATAACACTAGATAATCCACTTGCTTCTGTGATCAGCTCATTTCCAGTTTTCAACATGCTGTCTAACAGAGTCATTAACTGTTTAGTCTCGTCAGTTCCCAAGGAAGCCTTTAAGGATTCTGTTCCCTGTGCCAGTGCATTTGATGCTGCGACAAGATCCTCTGTCGTCTCTCCCTCTCCATCAAGTGCTGCAGTAAGTGTGCTTAACGCACCTTGAATCTGAGTCAGTGCCTGTGCACCCTGTGAAAGCTGCTGTTCGCCTGCAACATATGCACTTACGCCATCTGCTAAAGAATCTGTTCCTGCTGTGTAGCTGTTAACACCAGCTGCCAGTGTGTTGATTCCTTGGGCAAACTGAGAAACCTTTGTGTTTAATTCACTGTCACTTGACAG
This sequence comes from Anthropogastromicrobium sp., assembly GCF_037349415.1. Classification (NCBI taxonomy): domain Bacteria; kingdom Bacillati; phylum Bacillota; class Clostridia; order Lachnospirales; family Lachnospiraceae; genus Anthropogastromicrobium; species Anthropogastromicrobium sp. Next base: position 13,711 of record NZ_JAXWCK010000027.1, on the reverse strand, counting down.
ATTTGCCTGAATACCTGCATTTAACAGATCGACACCAGATGTATAATCATTGATTCCACTCTGTAATGTACCTGCACCACTCTGTAACTGTGCTGCTCCGCTTTGCAACTGTCCTGCACCGCTCTGTAACTGACCTGCTCCACTCTGAAGTGAAGTTGCACCACTTGCAAGCTGACTCACACCACTTGCAAGATCCTTAGAACCACTCTGAAGCTTTCCAGCTCCATCGTCAAGCGTCTTTGCTCCGCTTGCGAGATCACCTGCTCCGCTTTGTAACTGCTTTGCTCCATCTGCAAGTTTATTTACACCATCTGTCAGATCACCAACGCCATCCGAAAGATCATGTGTGCCATCTCTTAATTCCTTAACACCATCATCAAACTCGCCATACTTCTCGTCAAGTTCCTCCACACCATCATACAGATCAGAGGTTCCATCAACAAGCTGTGTTGCTGCATCTGTAAGATCATCAAGTGCATCCTTGATGTCATCTAATGCACTGTCATCATCAAAATCAATATCCTTTAACAGATCAGACAATGCAACTGTAAGAGAAGAACTCATTGAGAAATCTGTTACATCAGCTTCAATCGATACGCTGTCTGGAATGTCAATATCAAGCGTTTTGTCTTCACTGTTCTTATTGTCATCATCTGCAGAAAGATCAATCGTGTCAAGCTTTAAGCTATCCTTAAGACCAGGCATTCCGACACCCACAACAATATTTCTGCTTCCATCGGAAATTACCTTTCCGTTGTCGATGGTGACATTAGAGAATGTATCATCTGGAAGTATCATTGCAGTCAGCATTACAAATGGACTGTAGATAGTCTCATTCTTTCCATCTACCTTTGCACTCTTCTTCTCGTTGTTAGTATACTGAATCTTGATCTGAAGATGACCGCTCTTGCCGACAAGATCCTGCGGCTGCATCTCTTGTCCATCTAATAAGTATGTAAACTTTACAGATACCGGAAGATCCTTATTGCTCTGACCCTGATAATAAATATCGCTGCCATCTGTATTCCATGTCAGGCTGTCACCATTTTCACTAAAAGTCTCATCACCTTTTACATTCTTTATATTTGTCAGATCAGACTGATCCTCAACGCTGCTTTCACTGCCTGCATTCTTTAACCAGTTAGATACTGTGATCTGCTGTGGATTTCCAGACGCATCTGCATTTACATAGACGGTTTCCTCTTTTGATACACTGCTTGATGAATCCTTTGTATTTGCTGTGTTAGCAGCCATTGCCATTGGAACACTTCCTACTGCTACTGCCATGCCGACTGCAAGTCCGGCTGTCATTTTTCTTTTCAGCATATGATTTCTATTCATAATATAACACCCTCATTCTCATTTCTAAATCAGAATTGCACGCTTGTGCACGCCAGTTACTTTACTTTTTATTTCTTTCCAAGAAAGTTAATTGATGTCTTACAAATTACCTTATCAAAAATCAGGAACATTGCCGGCAAAACAAGTGCTACAACGACAACACTGATTAATGCACCTCTTGAAAGAAGTGTACAGATGGAACCAATCATATCAACCTTTGAATAAGCTGATACACCAAATGTTGCTGCGAAGAAGCTAAGACCACTCGTTATAATGGATTCAAGGCTTGCCTTATGTGCTGCACTTACAGCTTCCTTTTTATTCTTTCCTCTGCTTCTCTCTTTCTGATAACGGCTCGTCATCAGGATTGCATAATCTACTGTCGCACCTAATTGAATAGTTCCGACAACGATAGAGGCAACAAACGGAAGACTGATATTTTGATAGAACGGCACTGCCATATTGACTGCTATCGCAAATTCGATTACTGCTACCAGAATAATTGGCAGTGAAATCGACTTGAAGATAATCATGATAATGATGAAAATCGCTGCCATTGATACTGTGTTAACACTTTGAAGGTCGATATTTGTTACATCCTCAAGGTCCTTCATCATAGGAGCTTCACCGATTACCATTGCATTTTCATCATAACCCTTTACAATGTCATTGATCTGGGCAATTTGACTGTTAACTTCTTCTGTCGCTGACTGATATTGTGAGCATACAAACGCAAGCTCCCAATTATCACTTTGCAGCATACTCTTGATATCCTTTGGAATCATGGAATCTGGAATAGTTGCACCAACTAAGGAATTTAAGCTGATCGTCCACTTAACACCGTCCACTTCGTCAATGGCATTTAACATATCGCGCTTATCCTTTGCGTCCATGTTCTTATCCATCATAACCATGTGAAGAACACTCATATCAAAGTCTTCTTCAAGCTTTTCATTTGCCACATTGCTCTCAAGTGTAGATGGAAGAGATTTTGCAATGTTGTAATAAATCTTTGTATTGCTGTTTCCATAAATTGCCGGAGTTAAAAGAACAAGGAAGATAACAAGCCAAATCTTATAATGCTTTGTAATGAAGCCAGACAATCTATCCATGCTCTTAATGAGCGGCTTATGTTTTGTTTTTTCAATCGGCTTATCGAAAATAAGAATCATAGCCGGAAGAACAGTTACACAGCAAATAACACCGATTACAACTCCCTTTGCACTGACAATACCAAGATCGCGACCAAGTGCGAAGGTCATAAAACAAAGTGCGGCAAAACCAGCAATTGTTGTAACAGAGCTTCCCACGATAGACTTAAAGGTATTGGCGATTGCATGACCCATCGCACGCTCCCTATCATCTGGGAAACGTTCTTTATTTTCCTCATAGCTGCTAAGAAGGAAAATGGAATAATCCATTGTAACACCGAGCTGAAGAACAGCTACAAGTGCCTGTGTAATATAGGAAATCTCTCCAAGGAATACATTCGTTCCCATGTTGTAGAGAATAGATATTCCGATACTTAATAAGAAAAACAGCGGAACCAAAAACGAATCAGTAAACAGCTGCAATACGATGAAGCAAAGAATTGCGGCAATCACAACGTATGCCGGCATCTCGCTTAATGCCAGGTTCTTAATATCGGTAACAATACCAGTCATACCGCTTAAGAAACACTGATCATTACTGATCTTTCTCATTTCGGTAAGTGCTTCCATAGCTTCATCAGATGATGTCGTGTTGTCAAACAGCACAAGCATCATGGTCGCATCACCTTTAAAGAACGCCTCTCGCAGATCCTTTGGAATCATCTCGACTGGAAGACTTAAATCAGCAACATCATCATACCAAAGAACATCCTTAACGTGATCAATCTCGCTGTATGCATCTTCTAGCTTTTGCACATCCTTTAGTTCCATGTTTTCCACGACGACCATGGAAAACGCGCCCATTCCGTATTCATCAACCATAATATCCTGGCCCTTGATTGTCTCAAGCGTGTCTGGCAGATAACTTAAGATATCATAGTTGACTCTTGTCTTTGCCATACCGATCACGGAAGGAATCATAAGCAAAATGCTGATCAATATGATCAGATATTTATGTTTTGCAATCCATTTTCCTACTTTAACCATAGCAACCATCTCCTATCTTTTTTTCACACTACGCATTATATGCAGAAACTGACTTTTGGTCAATATTAAAAGTATCCGAAAAATATATGGTAACAAAATGAATTTTGGTCAGTTTTTAATAATTGACTTTTAGTCAGTTTTGTAAGATAATAACTCTAAGATTCAAATTTTTAAACATTTACACCTTTACTATTACTTAGTATCTTGATATAATGATAGCTTAGGATAAATTACAAGTATTACAGGAGGGGTTCTCGTATGGGAAAAGTGGATATCAATAAGAAACAAAAGAAAAACGCTTTGCTGCAGACGGCCTTTGATTTGTTTCGCGATAAGGGCTTTGCAAAGACGACTATCTCTGATATTGTTTCAGATGCCGGCCTTGCAAAGGGAACTTTCTATTTATATTTTAAGGATAAATATGATTTGAGGGATAAGCTGATTGCCCACAAAGCAGGGCAGCTGTTTGCAGATGCTCACCATGCACTGCTGGATCAGAAGTTTAATAGCTTTGAAGACCAGATTATCGCAGTTGCCGACTACATCATCGGCCGCCTGAATGATGATCACGGTCTTTTAACCTTTATTTCCAAGAATTTATCATGGGGGATTTTTAAAACAGCTTTTGAAAATACACTGCCAGATGAGTCTTTACAGTTTTATGATTATATATTTGAACAGATGAAAAAAAATTCATATGTCTGTCCAGAGCCTGAGCTAATGCTCTTTACAATTATCGAACTCGTTGGTTCTACATGTTACAGCTGTATTTTGTATGGCCAGCCAGTATCAGTTGAAGAATATCTTCCTTATCTCCATACTGTAATACGCCAGATTCTGGCTGGATTTTTGGTTCAGCAGTCGGCACAAATTGAAACAAAAACTGCTTCGTAATAAATTTTCATATTTTTTTGTGCAAAAAAGGAATGGTCATTTTCGTGACCATTCCTTTTTTCGAATCATTTAATTGTTCACTTATAATTTTCTCCAGATTATTCGTCCTTCTTTGGCTCTTCTTCAGTTTCTGCTGTCTCTGGCTCAGGTACTGCTGCATTGTGTGCTACATTTAATGCTACTACAACCGCATCTGGATCTGTCATAATAGTAATCTTCTTATCTGCATAAATTGGAAGATCCTTTACACGAATAACATCGCCAATCTTCATGTCGCCAACATCAACTCTGACCTCATCAACCAGATCTGCCGGCAATGCCTTATAGGCAATCTCTTCAAGGCTCTCCTGAAGTACACCTTCTGCAATCTTGTCATGATTCTCTAAGACAACCTCAACAACAGAATGAACTTTTTCTGTGCTTACAAGTGCCTGAAAATCAATCTCATCAATTCTTCCTGCAACAGGGTTATATGCGACGTCCTTGATCAGTGCATCATACTGAGTTCCCTCAACATCAAGCATGATCTGACTTCCTTTATGTGCTTTCTTTAAGAATTTCTCTAACTCCAGTTTCTGAAACTTTACTGGGATAGAACCTTCAATTTTCTTTCCGAACACGTTGCCTACAACGTATCCCTCTCTTCTAAGCTTCTTTGCTTTGATGTCCATGCTTCGTTTTTCAGCTTTTAAAGTATTCATTTTGTCTTTTCCTCCAAAAATCTGATTCCTTAGCAGCCTTCGACAAGAGGTTTTGTTAAGAAACTGACCTGTCTGGTCATTTCCTTTGTTCGATATGTAATATAACACCACAAACTCAAAAATGCAAGAGTTTTTTTGTGAAGATTTTGTGAACAGTTCACGCGTCATGCTAGACAGTTTCTTTTATTTTGCTGCCACAATTGGCTTAAAATCTGCTGTATCTGCACAAAAATATCCGCCAAGCTTTTTTGTTATAAAAAGCATAATCTCTTTTGCCTTTTCATAATCATCTGGACGAATTGTAGCTGCAAATACGGTATGAATACCATTCTGAAGCAAATAAGCATCGCCTTCGTCATCACCAAGTGTGCCTTCTAAATCTTCCATATCCAGTGTACCGCTCTCTGGCAATGAAATTTCAAGTACACCTGCTGCCTCCCAATATTCAGCATTCTGCGCTTCATTAAACAGCTCATAGATTTTGCGAAGCGGCAATTCTTCTTTGTTTAAATACAGCCATTCACCTGGCATTTTGGCAGCCGGTTTCTTACTAGTTTTTCCGTTCTTTTTTAAATTTGAGTGTGCCATAAATTTCTCCTATCAAACATTCTAACTGTTTATGAGGGTATCTATCTGACAGATCTCGATTAATACAGCTTCTTCACTGATTCCTTAGCATCTGCAAACGGTCCTGGGATGACATCGACACCACGATGCGTTCCAAAATAGTCACTGTCAAATCGGATTGCAGTTCCATCAGGATTTTCAAAGCGTTCCTCTGGCTCAAATGCCTTTCCGAGCACATCTGAATCAATCATTCTATTTTTAAAGCCTTCGATCAGTTCGTATACGTTTGTATCCAGATAATAGCCGTCCTCTTTCTGAACAAGCTCTACGCGCACATCCTCACGTGCGACAGCTGATATCATGGCATTGACATCCTTCTTACTTGGCTTTGCACCACCAAGATAAGCGTTGCCTTCAATCCATACTGGCAACTTTCCTTCGTGTGCGCCATAAAGTTTTGCCATATCAGCAGGCTTACTAAAATCAAACTGAGAAATCCACTCATCATATGTCGGATACTCATCAAACATCCAGGTACCTGCTGCACGATTTTCTGTGTCAAATCCATCATCTGAATCGTGCATTGTTATAATATCATCTGATGGCCATTTCTGTACAAAGATATTATTATAGAAACGATCATCACCATGAAGTACGGTCATAAAGCCCATTACCTCAGTACGATGCGGCATATGATACGGTGTATAACGCGGTCCTGTTCCTCCGCCCACACAAGTAAGTGCACCACAGATCAAATTGTGGACAAGTGCTACACCCTCTGTTGCAAAACGAAGACTTGCATCGGAAAGCATAATGTTATTATCAATCAATGTCGGACCATGTCCAACTTCAACAAAGATATCCTGTGACATCATGCCGCCCTTTAATACAGACGCAAACGGCGGACGCTGATTATCATGCAGCAGGTTCTGGCTCAGTCTTGTTCCCTGTGCTTCCCAGTCACACCAAATACCCATTGTACAATGATGAATGTGATTGCGGCGCATTGTCACATCGATTGCAGCATGCATCTTAATTCCAGCAATCTCAGCACCGCCTAACTCCATCATGTTGTTGATATGATGAATATGATTATCCTCAATAATACTGAACACACCACCCATACGGCCTATGATTCCGCCCTGCTCGCAATGATGAATGTTGTTTCGGCGAATGATATGGCTTCCAACTTTTTCTTTCAGCCAGCCATGATACTGACCACGACATACAGCATCACGCTCCATCTGTGTCGGGCTCTTTACATATTTTGTAGTAAAGTAATGGTCATTCTCTGGATCAAGATATTTGCCAAGCGAAATTCCTGCACACTTGCTGTTTGAGATCTCGCAGTCCTCGATGATCCAACCCTTGCTCCAATGTGGTCCAATCATTCCATCCTGATATGCAGCAGGCGGTGCCCATGTTGTTGCAGCCTTTGTCACAGTAAACCCGCTTACTGTAATATAGCCAACACCTGTCTTTGACGGCATAAAGCACTCACGTCTTACATTAATTTCTACATTTTCCTTGTTCGGGTCTGCTCCCTTAAAATTCGCATAAATAATAGTCTCATCTGTTTCCTGATCCTGTTCTGTATACCACTTGTAAACAGATTCCTCTGGAACCCAGCTGCACTCATAAACTTCGCCCTTAATACAATCCTCAAGCGAAGATGTCTCATACAATGCTCTGTCATTTAAATAAACACATCCAGTATGCTTGTCTGCCTTGGCAAAATACCAATCGCCATATACAAATGTAGTATACGGATTATATGCACCAAAGGTACTGTTTGGCACTCGGCACACCCATACATTGTCCTGATAATGCTTCCAACTGGTGATACGCTCTGCTCCTGTAATAACTGCTGCTAATGGCTCTGTACTCTTATATGTAATGCGTGCATCTGGCTCTCCTGCAAAAATAGGATCCACATACTCACGATATACACCAGGTGCTACAAGCACTGTATCACCTGGTTTTGCGACCTTTGCAGCCTCATTAATACGGCGAAATGGCATTTCCTTGCTTCCGTTTCCATCACGTCCTGCACGGACATCAACATAAATATCCATATCATTTTTTCCTTTCAATATTAGAGATTCTTATTTTTAGATGTTGTATATTTTTACTTACACAACAGCTTGACACGGTCTGATTATGTATATTTATTGACTCTAAGAATCAAATTGTGTCTACCGCGATTATACATCATTGCTATCAAAATGTCTCTCTTTTTCTTTATTTTTAGAAAGGTTTTTATAGTAAAACGTTACTCTTTACGTGAGATTTTACTGTATCTTCAACCTCTGAAAAAACGCTTCAATTGTTTTCATTATTTTTCCGCCTTTTCTCTCGTTCATGTAATACTCTAACTGCCTTTATTTTATCCTGTTCTTTCTGCTTTCGTCAAGATAATTTTTCATTCAGTAAAAGATTCCGAAAACACCTGCGTTGTCACAGATATCTCGGAATCTTATCTAGGTTTATAGGTTTATAGGGTTTACAAGTTTAATTATTTTCCAAGAAGTCCTTCTAGTGCACGGTATGCAATGCAGAATGCCTTCTCAGTATCATTTTCAGCACGCACTGCGGCATCCTTTTCAAGACTTCCTAATCCTGCAAAGTTTGCCAGATGCGGTTCAAGACTCAAATAGCCCTTGTAGCCAGACTGGTCAAGTTTGTCAAAGATTGCGGATAACTGGCCATCTCCTGTTCCTGGAGGAACAACCTCACCGTCTGCCATACGTGCATCTTTTACGTGAACATACTCAATATATGTTTTTAACATTTCGTAAGCATCTGCTGTATTTTGTCCACACTGAATGAAATTTGCAAAATCAAAGGTCGCTTTAAAATGATCTCCATAAAATTCTTTCATCAGATCAAGACAGCGTGCTGCGTTGTCACCATAAATACCTTTCTCATTTTCATGAAGTAATACAAGACGACTAGCCTTTGCCTCCTGCACCATGCGATCCATACGTTTCATAACTGCGTCACGAGAATCCTTCGGATCGGCATTTTCTGGCAGATAAAAACTGAACATACGAATATATGGTGTCTCAAAGATATCAGCTATGCGCTCAATACGCTGCAGCTTTTTCATATGAGCTTCAAAATCATCCTCAATGCCAATTTTTCCAATTGGAGAACCAACTGCGGATACACGGATTCCAGCAGCGTCAAGACTTTTTTTTGCTTTCTTTGCCTGCTCATCGGTAAAATCTGCTACGCCAGTGCCATCAGCACTTCTAAACTCCACAAATTTAATTCCAAGCTCATTTAATACCTGAATCTGTCTGTCAAGTGATACACTGATTTCATCAGCAAAACAGCTGACTGGACAGTTTGAAAGTATTTTTCTCATGTTTTCTCCTTCTTAGTCACAAAACTTAACTATTCAAAACTACATTCACAGCAAGTAATTTTACATGACTCTGAATAGTTACGAAAATTCCACAACATGATGCTCACGCGCTGACTCATATGCACCAAGCATCAAACGAATACTATTTTCTAACACTGGAAGCTCCAACGCAAAGTCGGTATTATTTTCCAATGCCTTATAAAAATCACCAATACATGCTGTATGACCGCTTCCCCAGTAACTTTTTCCAATTGGAACAGGGCGCTCCACGTCTGGCTTTGTAATTGTTCCATCCGGATAACGATAAGAAACATCCAAATCCTCAATGCGAACTGTTACCTTCTCGCAGGAAATCTCAATTAACGGCGGAACATCTGCACAATATGCATTCGTTGCATAAAAACATGCAACTTTTTCACCAAATCTAATATATGCCTCCAGCGTATCTTCAACCTCGATAAGCCCTTTTAAATGATGATTTGAAAGTGAAGCATCAATCCAATCTGGCTTTCCTAATAAATCAGAAAGAAGATCTAATGTATGTACAGCCTGATTAATCAATACACCGCCGCCCTCTGTTGCAAGCTTTCCTCTCCACTCACTCTGCGTATAATATGGTGCCGGACGATTCCAAGTGACAAGTCCACGTGCGCCTAACACTTTTCCTGCCGCGCCTGATGCAATAAATTCTTTTGCTGCGCGATAGCTTGGATTATAACGATTCTGATAGCATAAGCCCAGCTTTGCCTTTGACGCATAAACTGCCTGCTTTAACTGATCCAGCTGCGCCAATGTGATTGCCGGTGGTTTTTCCATAAACACATTTATGCCGCGCTCTAGTGCATACTGTGTCATAGGTACATGAAGATAATGCGGCGTACAAACATGAAGCACATCAGGCTGCTCTTTTTCAATCATTTCCTCTAGTGAGGCATATGGCTTTGTATGAAATCTTTCGGCATAATCCTGGGCTTTCTCAAAATGAATATCTGCCACACCGACAAGCTCTGTATCTTTTTGAGCAGTCAGTACGGCAGCATGGACTGCGGCGATATTGCCGCAGCCAACAATCACTGCACGTTTCATAGAAGCACCTCCTACTTATTCCTTAGTCTTGCTTCCGTAACTTCCTGTTGTATCAAAAGTAATATCCTGTACATTTTCCTTTTTCTTGGAATTTGCACGATGCTCATTCAATTTTTCAAGGAAGAGATCCTCGTCAATTGGCAGACTAACCGGCTTTTCAAGCCATGAAGACAAATGCATTGCATTAGACAGCTCAAGTCCATGAATACCTTCAACGCCATCTGCCACTAATGGCTCACCGCGAAGAATAGCAGCAGCAAACGCATTTAATACACCAATATGCTGAGGATTCTTTCCGTCAAGCTCTAATGTCGTCTCATGACACGGTGGCTTTGCAAATCCTTCTGTTGCCTGATAGCAGTACTCTCTCTCATTAATTTCAAGCTCATAGAACTTAAGCTCATCTTTTTCTGCAACAAGCTTTCCTTTTTCGAGTGTTACCTCAAGACGGTTTGTTCCAGGTGCATCAGCTGTTGTAGTAACAAATACACCCGTTGCGCCATTCGGGAACTCCAGATATGCAGTCACATCATCCTCAACCTCTATATCATGCCACTTTCCGTTATGACAGAATGCACGTACCTTTGACGGCATTCCGCAGATCCACTGCAGCAAATCCAGATTGTGCGGACACTGATTTAATAAAACGCCGCCGCCTTCGCCGTCCCATGTTGCTCTCCAGCCGCCTGAATTATAATATGCCTGTGTGCGGTACCAGTCTGTGATTATCCAATTCACACGCTTTAATTTTCCGTAATCACCGCTCTGTACCATGTCATGCATCTTTTTATATATACAATTTGTTCTCTGATTGAACATCATACCAAATACGCGGTCGCTCTTCTCTGCGGTCTCGTTCATTTCTCTTACCTGCTTTGTATAAACACCTGCCGGCTTCTCGCACATAACATGAAGTCCATTTTCAAGTGCAAGTATTGTCAGACGCGGATGATCATAATGCGGTACTGCGATCAATACAGCATCACATGTACCTGATTTGATTAAGCTGTCGCCATCCTCGAAAATTGCTGTGCCCTCCGGCATATTTTCCTTTGCCCACTCTCTTCTGCTCTCACGAAGATCTGCCGCTGCCGTAATACGCACTTCCGGCACTTTTCCTGCCATGATATTGGCGGTGTGGCCACTTCCCATGTTACCAACACCAATAATTCCAAGTCTTACCTGTTCCATCTATCTTTTTCTCCTTCTTATATTCACTATCATAAAAGATTAACGATATCCAGCCTTTGCAAGATTATCATAACTTGTCTTCAAACACTCAAATGGGCTGCCCTGTGTGCAGACATCCTGCTCTACCAACATATATTCACAACAACTGTTCTCAAGTTCCTTAAAGATTGCCGGGAAGTTTAAATTACCCTCCATAACTGGTGCCATGATCTGGTTCCAACCCTTAATCTGCATATCTTTTAAATGAACGCACGGAATACGATCCTTTAACAGACGAATCCACTCGCATACATCAGCACCCGCTGCTGCTACCCAATAGGTATCCAGAGTAATTCCCATCTCATCTGGTGCAAATCCTTCCATAAGATACTCAATTATTCGTTTTTTCGAATTTGCATTTGGCAGATTTTCTGCCTCAAATGCCTCAAACTCAGTATTGTGATTGTGGTACATCAAAAGCTTTCCTGATGCAGCAATCTTTTTTGCCGGCTCCTTAAAATCATCCATGAAATGGCTCAGCCACTCCTTTGTACGATAGCGATCTGGCATCATTCCAAGTCCAATGTAGCGGCATCCCATGATATCATGCTCCTTAATAAGTGCTTCAGTATCATAGAGGATTCGATTAGGATCACTGTGTGTCAATGCAATCTCAAGACCATTTGCATCACAGATTTCTCTAATCTGCTCTGGCTTAAGATCCTTTCCTACTGCGGAAATCTGGACAGTCTTATAGCCCATTTCTGCAATTTTTTTCATAGAACATGCGAAATCCTTTACATTCTGAGTATACGATTTAATCGTATAAAGCTGTGCACCTGTTTTCATAATAAATCTCCTTTTTCATTTTATTTTTTGTTGGTTTTTATCAAGTTTGTTTCGTTTTTTCTAGGCTTCTATGTCTACTATACTTCTTTTAATCCAAAAGATCCATTGCAAAAAAGAAACAAAACATTGCATATATAGCGATCATATGGTATCCTGTTTTGCAGAGCACAAAAAAGTAAAGAAAGGTTCTGATCATATGGATTCAACGGCACATATCAATACCGATCTTGTTTCATTTGGCTATTCAGAAAGCACATATGTGATGACAGATTATGCGCTTCACTGCCATAATTTTTATGAAGTTTTTTATTTTCTTTCTGGTGACGCCGACTATCTGGTAGAGGGTGTTAACTATCAGCCGACACCTGGAAGTGTGCTGTTACTATCACCGCACGCATTTCACGGTGTGCGTGTTAACAGCACTGCCCCATATAGACGCTATTCCCTTCATTTTCACCCAGATCTGCTGCTCCCAGAACGGCGTGATTTTTTATTGCGCGCATTCCCTCAAACAGGTGAAAATGCCAGACAGCCTATTTATTTTAAACATACTGAACAATTTCATCTACTGTCCTATCTGGAAAGTCTTGAATCCTGTTCTCGTAAAAGCAATGAATTTCAGGCACAGATGCTTCCAATCTGCGTAGAAGCGCTGCTGATGCAAATTGCAGATATGAGTGATTCGTGCAATGCTTTTTCAAAACAGTCTGACACTCCACAGACGCAGCTTAGTTCCATTCTTTTTTATTTAAATCAGCATTTGAAGGACCCAGTGACACTTGATGAAATTTCAGATCATTTTTTTATCAGCAAGCATCATTTAAATAAAGTTTTCAAAAAGGCAACCGGAACAACTGTAATTGACTACCTTTTAAGAAAACGAATCGCTTATGCACAGATGCTCCTTTTTAATGGCTACCACGCAAAAGAAGCCGCTGCAAACAGCGGCTTCCTTGACTATTCTTCTTTTTATCGTTCTTATGTGCGCATACTAGGACATCCGCCTGGCGCAGACCGTGGAGTCCTCGCCAAACCAAATGATTCTGGTATTGGAAATGTGACGGTGCAGATTTAAATTTACTTATTTCTGCTGACTTTTTGATATACCATTTGCGTTCATCCATATCAGCTACCTTATCCAGAAGAACAATATTATGACCCCACGGAATTTGTGCAACAACCTGTTGCACAAATTCCCGATCTGGATAAGTCTCAGCGAATTTTGCCATATATTTTAAATTTCGAACGGAATATCCCTTACTCTCTGGAAAAGCAATCAGCATATCTGAATTCACATGAATCGTTGCACGGTATTGTGCAGCCCTAATTTCCCTCTTAATATGCAATCCTGAAATAATCCAAGTATGCCTTATATCGATCTTGCGCTGTCAAGCAAGTGTCTGTCAGGTACCCTTTTTCATTGTTCCATTCTTTCAATCCTCGATAATAAAACATTTTCAAATTATCCTCAATAATGAACGGAACAATATTGTATTTTAGGCATTCTTTGAACATAATCAATCGTCCCACACGACCATTACCATCAGGCGATACCACATTGAGACCCCGCAAGAAAACGATAGTTAATTTCCACT